>NZ_FOZY01000041.1:0-34768 GCF_900116245.1 Methylobacterium sp. yr668
CGGAGAAGTTCTGGTCGTCCTGGCCCGAGCCGTAGGCGAAGCCGCCGGTGCCGTACACGAGGGTGCGGTCGAAGGCGTAGCCGAGGCGGCCGCGCACGGTGCCGAAGTAGTCCAGGCCGTTGCCGCTGGTGGCGACGAAGGCCGGCGGGTTGGAGAAGGCGACGCCGGGGAAGCCGAGGAAGCTGTAGTTCTGGGTGGCGTTGGCGCGGCGGGCGAAGTCGACGTACTGGGCGTCGGCCTCGAAGCCGATCACGACGCCGGAGCCCGGGGTGAACTGGTAGTTGTAGCCGATCTGGGCGCCGCCCGAGAAGCCGTCGTTGTTGTTGCGGTTGTTGACGCTGACGACGCCGGCGGTGCCGGGGGAGTTGATCAGCGAGCCGCCGGGCAGGGCGTAGCTGGTGGTGTTGCGGCTGTTGGCGTCGAAGCCGTAGCCGGCGTTCACACCGATGTAGAAGCCGGTCCAGGTGAACACCGGCACCGGCGTGAACACCGGCGGCGGCGCGGCGCGGCGCGGAAGGTCGGCGGCGGACGCCGCGGCGGTCAGCGCAGTGAAGGCGGTCAGGGAGGCGAGGAGCTTGGTCATCAGGGCGATCCGGGTTTCGATCTGGTGATAAGACTACCAAGCTCTGAGCAGAATAGCTGTAGTTTTACGGACACACAGGTTCGCTGCGTCGGAGAAAACATAGTAAATGGTAGATTAACTCCGGTTAGATCTGTTAAATACTGATGAAGTTCTGGCGGCATGCTCGGGGCCTGCGCCCGAGGCGCATGCATCGGTCCGCGGCGCGGCCGCGCGGCCGCGCGGCCGCGCGGGCGGCCAGCGGGCGACGCGCCGACATTCCTGCGGGCGGCGCTGCCGGCCGCCCGCGCGGGGAGGGTTTGTCGTCGCTGCAGGTGCGCTGCGGACGATCCTGGCGCCCCCCGCGCCGGATCCGTCGGGCGGTAGCATGGGATCGAGAACCGGCGCTTCGGCGCCGGCGGGTGGCGCCGAGCCGGCGGACGGCGCGCGGGGACCTGTCCGGCGGTCCCCGCGTCCGCGGCCGCGCTAACCCGTCCGGTCGCGCCGGGTGATGTGCTTGACCAGCTCGGCCAGCTTCTCCTCGGCCTTCTTCAGCGCCACGCGCGAACTGTGTCCGGGCGGCGTTCCGTCGGCAGCCTCGCGAAGCTTCGCGATGGTGTCCTGGGTATCCTCTACCTCGGTATCGAGCGCGGCACGCTCACCGGATCTATCGATGGCCATATCGATCCTCCAGGTGTTCTGCCCCTGGCGGCCGCCAGGGCGCCACGCCCTGAGGTAAGGCGGCATCCCGACCGTGGCGAGCTTCGCGGGCCTCGCCGGAGGCCGTTTCCGGCACGGATCCGGGCTCGGCGACCCCGTCGCCGCCTGTGCGCCACGGCACGCCGCAGCGTGATCCCGGCGCCCGCGGACGGCGTTCTACCGTCACACACACCGGAGACTGCCGCCATGCTGATCCTCAATCCCCTCACCGGCCAGACGGTCGACGTGCGCGTGCCCCGCCCGCAACCCGGGAAGCCGTGAGTAACGGCCTGAGTCTGCCCCCCGCCCGGGCTCTCGCCGATGCGCCCCGGGGCCCGAGCGCGCCCTCCCCGGTCGCGCCGGCGGCCTCGGTCTCACCCGTCCGCAGGTTCGGCGCGCCGGGTGCTGCGAGCGCTCACAGGGAACGCGGGGGCCGGCGCGCCAAGCGCTCGGCCTCCGCCTGCCACGCGTCGCGCTCGGCCTGAAGCGCCTCGATGCGGGCGTGGAGATGGCCGGCGTCGATGGCGGTCTCCATCAGCATGTCCTGCGCGGTGGCGAGCTGCTGGCGCAGCTCGGCGTTCTCGGTCGCGAGCGCGAGGAGCAGGGCCGCCACGTCATCGCTCATCCGGGCCCCTGCGCCGCCACCGAGCCGGCGCGTTTAGCCCCGGCACGCCCGGGCCACAACCGCCCCGCGGGCACCCCGGACCGATCGCCGCCCCGGGCCGCGCGCGTCAGGCGGCCTCGTCGGACAGGAGGCGCCCGACGTAGTGGCGCCCGACCGACTCGATGACGGGCGCGAACAGGCTGGCCATCCAGGGCACCAGCGCCTCGACCTCCAGCGCGTCATCCGCCACCTGGATGGCGACGCGCGCCGACTGCCCGTAGCCGCTGCCCGAGAAGGAGCGGCGATTACCCAGCCAGTCCTCGGCCTCGACGCGGATCTTCTCCGCCTCCAGGCGACGGAAAGCCCAGTCCATGTGCAGGTCGATGCGCCGGCGAACCTCGGCTGTCCCGAGGTCGTGCGGGACGGTGATCGTCAGGCGCTTCGGCATCGGCATCTCCTCGCGAGCGGGCCCCGTGAGGTGCGGCCGGAAGGTTAACGCCCGGTGATCGGCGCCACCCGATCGACGCGCTGGGCGAACCGCCGGCGGTCAGTACCGGACCGTGCGGACGCTGCCGGCCCCGCCGCTCACGACGCTCCGGATGACCTCCTTGGTCGACGGGCTGATCCCACCGTCACCGCGCAGCCGGCGCCCGTCCGCCCGGTCGAGGCGCGCGACGTCGTCGGAGCATCGCTCCAGGGCGCGGCGGACCTTGGACGACAGCGGCCCGCCGCGTTCCGCCGGGGCGCCGGCCATCTCGAACCGCAGGCAGGACGCCAGATAGCCTTTCAGGTCGTCGAAGGCGGCGGCCTGGGCCCCCGACGTCAGGACGATGAAGATCAGGGCGGATCGGGCGAGCATCACGCGCTCCAGGGAAGGCGGTTCGCGCGGACAACGCGCGAGCGGGGCGTTGGTCCCGGAGGCCGCGCCCTCGCGGCCGCCGCACTCAGCCGCTGCGGCGGGGCGCCTGGGCCGCGTCGCGCCGCTGGTCCTGGGTTCCCCGACACTGCACGTATTCCGGCGTTCCCGGCTCGGCGCCGTAGCCCCGGCAGATCGCGTCGTCCTTCGCGGCGACGTCCGCCTCGCTCATGAAGAGCTCGCCGCGGCCGGGCCGGTTCGCCGCGTTGCAGGCCGTCAGGGCCGTGGCCGCGATCGCCAGAACGATGATGTGCTTCATGGGACTCCTCGCCGCCGATCAGCACCACAGCGGCGGGACGCTGTCGATGACGCTGCCGACGACCCGGCCGCGGCGTCCACAGGCCGGCGGTCGACATGGTTATCCAAGGATGGCCTGACCTTCGGCGCCGCGCCGCGGTCCCGGCCGTCCACCGCACGGGGCGGGGCCGGCCCGGCATGCAAGCCTGACGCCGCCGTGACCGGCGGTCCCTGCGGGGCCGACATGTCGTGTCGCCGGTGCAGCGGCGGCGCAACGCCGGCTAAGCATCTGCCTCTGCATCCTCCCAAGGCAGACCCACCTTCGGCCCCGCCGGCAGCGCCGCGCGGGGCCTTTTCGTGCGCCGATCCGGAGGGTTGGCGCGCCGTTCCCGGGCGAGACCCTGCGCGCCGGGCGCGGCCGGGCACGACGATCGACGGCGCACGACGACGACGGGTATCGGAAACCGGGTCCGCGCTCCCGCGTTCGGGCACGGAGGCCCGTGCGTGAGGCACAGTCGGGCCGAGATGCCAAGGAGCACATGATGCGTCATGCCCTCTTCGCCATCTTCGCGCTGGTCGCGGCGTCGCCCGGTTCGGCGCAGACCAGCACCGGTCCCGCACCGATCCGGCAACCCGGACCAGCCCAGCCGGTGACGCCGGGCACCCCGGCCGGAACCGTCGTCGTTCCCGGCGGCAGCCAGAATAGCGGTCCGGGCAGCACCGCCGTCGTTGCGCCCACCGGGACGGGGGCGACGACCATCACGACGGATTCGGCCGCCGGCGGGAATGCCGGCCAGCCGGAGCGCGGCGTACCCCAGGTCGGCAAGGGGAGCGGGGATGGCAGCGGCGGCAGCTGATCGCCGGACCCCGTCCTGAGGATCCGTCCCGCCCCGTGCCGGATCGGGGCGGGACAGGACAGGTGGACCGTCCCACCGCCGGCATCCCGACGCGGCGGGCGGCGGCGCGCGGGCACGGGACCATCGCACCGTTGACCCGCGGCCCGGGGCGGCCCGTCGCCGGGGAGGGATGATTCCGCGCCGCGTTCAATGCAGATGCCGAGCAAATCTGTTGCGGGCCATCGAATTTTGATCGCTGTGTCTAATTCAGGTTCTGCTTTCAATCTAAGATAATGATCGGCGACCAAGTAATTGGTATCAACGTACCGGTAAAATTTTTTTCCGATTCATCGATGCGGTGTTCGCACTCTCACGTTATAAAGATACTGTAGATTTAAAGCGACGCCGCCGCGCGTCCGTCGGAGATCGATTTGGCGGATCCGGAATTCGAGGGTGGAAAGTTCGGGCCGAACGACAAGAGATCGATGCTCCGGCAGATCGCGCACGCCCTCGGCGTGCCCGAAGACGCTTTCCTCGACGAATCCGAGGCGCTCGCCACGATCGACATGACGGGGGATTTGCTGCGCGTCTGGCACGCGCTCACCCTGTCGGACCGCCGCTTGCTGCTGCAGATGGCACGCGGGATGATCTCCCGCGGCTAGAACGGCCACGGCTCCTCCTGCGGCCCCGGCGCCGTCCGCTCGCCCGGCGCCACGAGGTCCACGATCTCGTCGAGTGGCTGCGTCACCCGGATCGTTCGTCCCGCCGCGGTGATGAACGTCTCGTTGCGCATCAGGTCGGTGTCGCTCAGCGCCTGGACGCTCGTCACGCGCAGCAGGTGCCGGCAGCCGTCGCCGTCCTGCACCTGGAGGAAGTTCCCGACCCGCCGAACCGCCGACATGGCGCTCTCCCGCCCCGCTGGTGATCTGTGGCCTAGGCGCCCTGCAGGCTCTCGGCGAAGTCGTCGGGGATCTCGCCCCACTGGCCGAGGATCGTGACGCCCTCCAGCTCGCCGGTCTCGTCGTCGGCCACCACCTTCAGCGCCGCCGCGCCCGGCATCCGCCTGGCCATGTTCTCGGCCTTCTTCACCGCCCCGCTCTCGGTCTGCGCAGGCTCCTGCCGGGCCGGCCGCAGCCGCTTCCGGTGCAGCTCGAAGGGCTGCACCACGAACGCCGTCCTCATCGCCATCGTCGTCCTGCACCCCGGTTCGTCACAGGTTCTCCACAGACCGCACGGGCCGCCCAAGGGCGCGCCACGAAAGGGGTTTTCGAGCCGTATCCACACGCGTCCACGGGGCCGGAAGAAAAGTCTCGCCCGCAGATTGTGCCCGGCCCGCCCGTATGATCTGTTCCGCTTTCGTTCTAGCATGGCGAGGCCGCGGGTGCACCTCTCCCGGATCGACGCGCGGCGGATCTCGGGCGCCGATTCCGTCAGCGGGCCGCCGCCGCACCGGCTTCCCCGCGCCTGCCCGACGGCCTTTGGGCATGCCGGCCGGGTCATACCAAGGTATGGCGTCGCCCCGCATCCGTATAAATGTAAGCCTCCGTCGCGATCGCTACACTTTCCGTCATTCAGCAGCACAGACGGAGAGTTGTCATGACGGAACGTGCCAAGGGAACTGCTCTGATCACCGGCGCTTCGGGCGGGATCGGCGCGATCTATGCCGAACAGCTCGCCGCGCGCGGCCACGATCTCATCCTGACCGCCCGGAACGCGGATCGCCTGGAGGCGGTCGCCGAGACGGTGCGCGGGGCCTCCGGCCGCACCGTCGAGGCGCTCGCGGCGGACGTCAACGACCGTGCCGATCTCCGGCGCGTCGAGGACCGGCTGCGGAGCGACCCGGCGATCACCCTCCTGGTCAACAACGCCGGCTTCGGCTCGGCGGCCCCGCTGCTCCAGGCGGATCCGGACGAGATGGAGCGCATGATCGGCGTGAACGTCACGGCCGTGACGCGCCTCGCCTACGCGGCGGCGCCGGCCTTCGTCGCGCGGGGGCACGGGGCGATCATCAACGTCGCCTCGACCGTCGCCCTCAATCCCGAACTGCTCAACGGCGTCTACGGGGCGAGCAAGGCCTACGTTCTCGCCTTCACGCAGGCGCTGCAGCACGAACTCGCCCCCAGGGGCGTCCGGATCCAGGCGGTCCTGCCCGGCGCGACGGCCACCGAGTTCTGGACCGTGGCCGGCGTCGGCGGCCACCGGAACCTCCCGGCCAGCATCGTCATGACGCCGTCCGACCTGGTCGCGGCCGCGCTCGCGGGGTTCGATGCCGGCGAGGTCGTCACGATCCCGCCCCTGGAGAACGGTGCGGCCTGGTCCGCGCTGGACGCCGCGCGCCTCGAACTCGCCGCCCAGCTCGGCGCGGCGACGCCGGCGAGCCGGTACCGGACCGCGCGCGCCGACGCCGCCTGAGGCCCTCGGGGGGCGTCCCGGCCGGGGCGCCCCTGCCCGCTTCCCGCGGCCGCCCGGTCAGGACCGGGCGAGCGGCAGGCACACCGAGAAGCGGGCGCCCGGCGTCCCGTCGCGGGGCCTCGCGTCGATCGAGCCGCCATGGGCCGCCACGATGGTCCGGCAGATCCGGAGACCGAGGCCGAGCCCCTCGGCCCGCGTCGTGAAGAAGCCGTCGAACAGCCGGTCGACGGTGCCGGGATCGAGGCCCGGCCCGTTATCGACGACGTCGACCGTGATCGACCCGTCCCGGCAGACGGTCTCGACCGCGATCTCGGGCCCGGGGGTCCGCGCCTGCCGATGGATCTGGATGGCGTTCATCAGCAGGTTGACGAAGACCTGCTGCAGCTGGATCCGGTCCGCGAGGACCTGCGCGGCCGCGTCCGCCGGGGCGACGGTGAGCCTGATCTCGGTGCGGTTCAGGTCGTGCGCCACGAACCGCGCGGCCTCGGCCAGGACCTCCGCCACGGCGACGGGCGCGCGGACGCTGTCCCGCTTGGCGGCCATGCGGCGGGTGCGATCGATGATGTCCCCGGCCCGCGTGACCTGATCGACGATGCGCTGGCATTGCCGCCGGAGCAGGTCGCGGTCGAGGTCCGCGCGGTCGAGCAGGCGCAGCATCGCCCCGGCGGTCATGCCGATCGACGACAGGGGCTGCCCGAGCTCGTGCGCGATCGACGCCGACAGCTCGCCCAGCGTCGAGATCCGGGAGACGTGGGCCAGCTCGTCGCGCAGCACCTCCAGCGACATCTGCCGCGCGACGTGCTCGGTGATGTCCACGAAGGAGGCGAGCCACAGGCCGGAGGTGGCGCCGTCCGCCCGCGGGACCACGCAGAACAGCGTCTCGAAGCGCGATCCGTCGAGCCGGACGCTGTGCGCCTGCTGCTGGAACGAGGTCGCGCCCGCCGCGAAGGCCCGGGCGGAATTGACCTGGGCGGTGCAGAGCGGGTCGAAGAAGCGCTGCGTGCGCTGCCCGATCATGTCCGCGCGGCCGCCCGCGCCGAACATCCGCACCGCCGCCTCGTTGACGTCGAGGATGACCATCCCGTGCCGCAGGCGGTCGGCCACGTCCGGATGGGCGTCGAGGTGGGCGGCGATGTCGGTGATTCCGGCCGCCCGCAGCGCGTCGAGGGTGGCGACCCGCTCGCGGGCATCGACGACGACGAAGCCGATCGTCGAGACCTTCATGCAGACGAGGTACCACGCGTCGTTCCAGTCGGCCTCGCTGGCCACGACGATCCGGTCGGCCGTCGGCGTCAGACCGTTGCTCATGTCGGCGGTTCCCGGGGCCGGCCCCGATGCAGGCCCGCCGCGCCCCCGCTATACGGCATCCGAAAATCCCGCTTCCAGTC
Source organism: Methylobacterium sp. yr668 (assembly GCF_900116245.1). NCBI lineage: Bacteria > Pseudomonadati > Pseudomonadota > Alphaproteobacteria > Hyphomicrobiales > Methylobacteriaceae > Methylobacterium > Methylobacterium sp. yr668. The sequence continues at coordinate 7,652 of NZ_FOZY01000041.1, forward strand.
GGGACGCGGGACTTTCGGGGGCTGACCCGGGGGGCGTCGCCCCGGGTTATTGATCGGCGTCAGGTCCCCGAGAGGGTCTCCTTGGCCAGGGGCAGGCTGCGCAGGCGTCGGCCGGTCAGCGCCGCGACCGCGTTGACCACCGCCGGCGGCACGCCGGGCAGGCCGGGCTCGCCGATGCCGCCCATCGGCGCCCCGCTCTCGACGATCGCCACGTGCACCCGCGGCATCCGCTCCCGGTCGAGGATCGGGTAGGCGTCGAAGTTCCGCGCCTGCCGCTCCCCGTTCTCGTAGACGACCTGCTCCAGCAGCGTCGACGAGAGACCGAGCGCCGCCGCGCTCTCGACCTGGCGCTTCACGATCGCCGGGTTGACCACGCGGCCCGGATCGATGGCGATCCAGAGATCGTGCACCCGGGCCTCGCCGTTCTCGAGCGACACCTCGGCGATCGTCGCCGTCTCCGACCCGAACGGCGAGGCCATCGACACGCCCCGCGCCCGCCGCGTGCCGTCCTGTGCCCGGAACGGCCCGCGCGTCCAGCCGCCCGCGAGGTCGGCCACCGCCTGCAGCAGGGTGCGGTGGCGGGCGCTGTCCCTCAGGAGCGTCATCCGGAGGGCGAACGGGTCCTGGCCGCCGGCCTGCGCGATCTCGTCGAGGAAGCTCTCGTAGAAGTAATCGTTCATCGAGTGCCCGACCGAGCGCCAGAACGCGATCGTCACCGGGTGCGGTACCTTCACGTAGGTGAGCCGCCGGTTCGCGATCGCGTAGGGCTTCCGGTCGAGGCCCTCCACCACGGAGGAATCCACCGGCCCCTTGAACAGCGCGCCGAACCAGCGCCCGATCGGGCCCTCCCCCACCGCGGTGGTCTCCAGCGCCACCGGCATCCCGTCCGGACCGAGCGCCGCCCTGAACCGGGCGAAGCTCAGGGGGCGGACGGCGTCCATGCCGAACTCCTCCTCCCGCGACCACAGAACCCGCACCGGCTTGCCCGTCGCCTTGGCGAGCAGGATCGCCTGCGGGAACGGGCTCGCCGGCCCGTAGTGGAAGTGGCGCCCGAAGAAGCCGCCGAGCATCGGCGAGTGGATCCGGACCTGATCCGGCTGCAGCCCGGCCGTCTTGGCGGCGACCTGCTGGAACAGCTCCGGCATCTGGTTCGGCACCCAGAGGTCGAGGCTGCCGTCGGGGGCGAAGCGCGCCACCGCCGAGGGCGGCTCGAGCTGCGCGTGGGCGAGGTAGGGGGCGTCGTACGCCGCCTCCACCACCTTGGCCGCGCCCGCGAAGGCGGCGTCCGGGTCGCCCGCCTGCTCGGCCGGGACGCCGGGGCCCGCCGCGTCCCGGAGGGCGGCCAGCATCGCCGCCGAGGAGAAGCCCGCCGAGACGGTGGCGACGCCGTCGGGCGCCGGCCGGGTCCAGGTCACCTGCAGGGCCTCGACGGCCCTGCGGGCCCGCCACCACGTGTCGGCCACCACCGCCACCGCGCCCGGCAGGCGCTCGACCGCCTGGACGCCCGGCATCGCCCGGACCTCCGCGGCGTTGGCGATCGCCTCCGGCTCGGTGCCGAGATGCGGCGCGTGCCGGATCGCGGCGTGGACCATGCCGTCGAGCCGGATATCGATGCTGTAGACGGCCCGGCCGGTGGACTTGTCGCGCATGTCGAGGCGCGCCACCGGCTTGCCGATCCAGCGGAAATCTTTGGGATCCTTCAGGGCGACGTCGTCCCGCGGCTGCAGCGCCAGCGCCGCGGCGGCCAGCGCGCCGTAGCCGAGGCTCCGGCCGGAGGCGGCGTGGATGACGCGCCCGTTCTCGGTGGTCAGGCTGGCCTGAGGCACGGCGAGCTCGGCGGCCGCCGCCCGCAGGAGCATCTCGCGGGCGGTGGCGCCGAGGCGGCGCATGGCCTCGAAGCTGGAGCGTGTCGAGAACGACCCGCCGGTCATCCGCAGGCCGTTGACGACCGCGTAGTCGGGGCCGGGCGGGGCGCATTCCACCGCGAAGCGCGCCGGGTCGAGGTCGAGCTCCTCGCCGATCGTCTGGGCGAGGCCGGTGTTGATGCCCTGGCCGCCCTCCACGAAGGGGCTGAGCAGGCGCACGGTGTCGTCGGGGCGGATCTCCAGGAAGGCCGTCACGCGGGTCCCGGGTTTCGGCGCGACGGCCGCCGGGCCTTCGGCGCGGGTCTGGGCGGCGGCCGGCGCGACCCGGAGGCCGATTCCGAGGAACAGCGCGCCCGAGGCGGCCCCCAGGAAGCCGCGGCGGGAGAGGTTGCGCACCGGTTCGCGACGGTCGGCGCGGCGGAGGGGCGTGAGGTCGGTCATCGTGCGCCTCCTCAGGCCGCGGCCTGCCGCACGGCGGCGGCGATGGCGTTGTAGGTTCCGCACCGGCACAGGTTGGTCATGGCGCCGGCGATGTCGGCCTCGGTCGGCTTCGGGGTCTGCTTGAGCAGGCTCGTGGCGGCCATGACCTGACCGGACTGGCAGTAGCCGCACTGGGGTACCTCGATGCCGACCCAGGCGGCCACGACCCGGGCACCGACCGGGTCCTGCTCGATCGCCTCGATCGTCGTGATGGCTTGGTCGCCGACGCTCTCCAGGGGGATCTGGCAGGAGCGGGTCGCCGCGCCGTCGAGCAGCACCGTGCAGGCGCCGCACTGCCCGATGCCGCAGCCGTACTTCGTGCCGGTCAGCCCGAGGCTGTCGCGCAGGACGAACAGCAGCGGCGTGTCCGGTTCCGCGTCCACAGTGTAGCGACGCGCATTGATCGTGAGCTGGACCATCGTTCGACCTCGTGGGATGGGGACGCCGCGACGTGTCTCGGCGTGCGAACCGGCCGGGCGACGTGTCTTCGGGGACGGGCGAAGGCGCGGTCCGGATCGTGTGCCGTGTCGCGAGAGGTACCGCCGCCCCCGGTCGCGCGGAATCATACGAAGGTTAGGGGTCGTCACCCGAAACGGTGCCCCTCCGCGGCCCGCCCCTGGGATCAGGGCCGGCCGAGGACAGTCCATCGCCCCGGGTCGCGGCCCTGAAAGCTTCGCGCGGCGGCGCTCGGGCGGCCGGTCACGCGCCCGGGCCGCGGCCGCGGCGAACCTGCGTGTTCCGGGATCCGAGCGTTCGAAGCGGAGGGCGCGGGATTGCGGCAGGCCGGCCTGCAGAGGCGCCGACCGGAACGGGTGATCGCCCGTCGGCGATGGACGGAGTTGCGGTGATGGGCCGATCCGGCTCGGTCAGGCCGAGGTTTCGGTCGGATCATCCGAGACTCGATGCGCACGAAACCTGCGCGCCGGGCGGTCGGGACCGGTCTATCATACCGACGCATGATATCCGTCCGGTCTCGACGCCTCTACGTTTTCCGCAGATCTCGGAATCGCGGAGGAAATACCATGGACGACCACTACGATGCCCTCGTGATCGGCAGCGGCGAGGGCGGCAAGTTCCTGGCGTGGCACCTGGCCAAGGCCGGCCAGAGGGTCGCGGTGATCGAGCGCCGCTGGATCGGGGGCTCGTGCCCCAACACCAACTGCCTGCCGAGCAAGAACGAGATCTGGAGCGCCGAGATCGCCCACCGCGCCCGGCAGGCCGACCGGTACGGCATCGAGACCGGACCGGTCGCGGTGGATATGGGCCGGGTGGTCGCGCGCAAGCGGGCGATGGTTCGTGACCTCATCGACATGCACCTCGACCGCTACCGCGAGAGCGGCGCGGAGCTCGTCATGGGAACGGCCCGCTTCACGGGCCCCAGAGCGCTCACGGTCGCGCTGAACGCGGGCGGCTCGCGCGCGCTGACGGCCGAGCAGATCTTCTTGAATCTCGGCACCCGCGCGACCATCCCGGACGTCCCGGGCCTGCGCGAGGCCGGGCCGCTCACCCATATCGAGGCGCTCGAACTCGACGCCGTGCCCGCCCACCTCGTCGTCCTCGGCGGCGGCTACGTGGGCCTCGAACTGGCCCAGGCCTACCGCCGGTTCGGCAGCGCGGTGACGGTGATCGAGCACGGGCCCCGGATCGCGGGCCGCGAGGATCCGGACGTGGCGTCCGCCCTCGCGCAACTCCTCGAGGCCGAGGGGCTGGCGATCCGCACCGGCACGGAGGTGGTGCGCGTGCGCGGCCGCTCGGGCGAGGCCGTGGAGATCACGGTGCGCGGCGGCCCCGGTGAGGCGGTCATCGCCGCGAGCCACATCCTCGTCGCGGCGGGGCGCGCGCCGAACACCGACGGCATCGGTCTCGACCGCGCGGGCGTGGCGCTCACCGAGCGGGGCGTCATCGAGGTCGACGATCACCTTCGGACGAGCGCGCCGGGCGTCTGGGCCATCGGCGAGTGCGCGGGCAGCCCGGCCTTCACCCACGCCTCCGCGGACGATTTCCGCGTGATCCGCGACACGCTGGCGGGGATCCCGCGCTCGACCGCGGGCCGGCTGATGCCGTCCTGCCTGTTCACCGACCCGCCGCTGGCGCGGGTCGGGTCGACCGAGACGGAGGCGCGGGCCGACGGTCAAGCCGTCCGGGTGGCGCGGCTGCCGATGGCGGCCGTGCTGCGCACGCGGACGACCGGGCAGACCGAGGGCTTCATGAAGGCCGTCATCGGTCCGGACGACCGCATCCTCGGCTTCACGATGCTCGGTGCGGAGGCCGGCGAGGTCATGGCCGCGGTCCAGGTCGCCATGCTCGCCGGCCTGCCCTACACGGCGTTGCGCGACGCGATCCTCGCCCATCCGACCACCGCGGAGGGGCTGAACAGCCTGTTCGCGGCCGTCCCCGCCCGCTGAGGCTCAGCCGGCGGCGGCGGGCTCGGCCGCGGCGCCGCCCGCCGCGCCCGGCTCGGCCGCCGGCAGCTCGACCGCGAAGGTCGCGCCCGGCCCGTCGTTGTTCCCGCCGGTCAGCGTGCCGCCATGGGACTCGACGATGGTCCGGCAGATCGCGAGGCCGATGCCCATCCCGTCGCGCTTCGTGGTGAAGAACGCGCTGAACAGCCTGGGCAGCTGCTCCGGATCGATGCCGGTACCGCTGTCGACGACCGCGATCCGCAGCCGGCCCGGCGCGGGGGCGGTCAGCGCGATCCGCAGCGCGCGGCGGGGCTCGGGCAGGTCACGCACGGCGTGCAGGCCGTTCGTCACGAGATTGACCACGACCTGCTGCAGCTCGACGCGGTCGGCCAGGACGCGCGCCTCGGTCGCGGCGATCACCGTCCGCACCGTCGCCCCGGCCGCCAGGATCTCCCGGTCGAGGAGGGCCGCGACCTCCGCCAGGAGGGAGCCCAGGTCGAGGATCTCGGGCTGGCTGCGGTCGCGGCGGAGCTGCTCGCGCGTCCGCTGCACGATCCGGCTCGCCCGCATGCCGTCGCGGACGGCGCGCTCGGCCGCCCGCGCGGCCGCCTCCAGGTCCGGCGTCTCGCGCCGCAGCCAGCGCAGGCAGGCCTCGGCGCTCATCACCATGGCGCCGATCGGCTGGTTGACCTCGTGGGCGATGGAGGCGGAGATCGCCCCGACGGTCGAGATCCGGCCCGCGCGGGCGAGCTCGGCCTGGGCCGCGAGCAGGGCCTCCTTGGCGCGCTCCCGCTCGGTCACGTCGATCATCGCGCAGGCGACCCGGTCGAGGGCCGCCTCGTCGTCCGGCAGCGCCACGACGAGGATCGCGGTCAGCTCCCGTCCGTCGGCGCGGATCAGGCGGCCCTGGGCCTCGAAGCGGCCGCCCGCCCGGTCGATCCGCTGCAGGAGCGGCAGGACGAGGTCGTTGCCCGGCGGCAGGAAGCGGCTCATCGAGCCGAGCACCGCCTCGCGGGAGCCGCAGCCGAGGAGCCGCACCGTCGCGTCGTTGACGTCGACCAGCGCGATCCGCCGGGCGCATTCGGCGACGAGCGCGGCGTCGGCCTGCCCGCGGAGGTCGGGCCCGAGGGCGCCGGCGGCCCGCGCCTCGGCGAGGTGGGCCTGCGCCTCGGAGAGATCGACCTCGCACAGCGCGACGTGGCTCTGCTCGAACAGCGCGCGGTACCGCCGCTCGCTCCGGGCGAGCGCGTCCAGCGCCCGCCGCCGGGCGCTCGTGTCGAAGGCGATGAGGCTGATCCCGCCGGTCAGCGCGAGGTAGAAGCCGACCGCGGTCAGGCCGCTCTGCGCGGCCAGCGCCTGGGCGATCATCGGCGAGAAGGCGCCGCCGATGATGCCGCCGACGTTGAACGCCACGGAGGTCCCCGTGTAGCGCACCTGCGGCGGGAACAGGCTCGGCAGCCACGCGCCGAGCGGCCCGTTGACGAAGCCCATCACCCACAGGGCGAAGGCCAGGAAGGCGAAGATGGTCGCGAGGGAGCCGCTGCCGAGCATCGGCGCCAGCAGGATCCCCGACACGATGGTCCCGGCGCAGCCGACGATCAGCACCCGGGCCGGGTCGAGCCGGTCGGACAGCCAGCTCGCGACGACGATGGCGGCGGCCATGAACAGGATCGCGCCGAGCTCGACCGTCAGGAACGAGGCCCGGGAGTAGCCGAGCGTCGTCGTGCCGTAGCCGAGCGCGAAGGCGGTGGCGGTCCAGAACAGAGAGAAGCACGCGACGACGCCGAACATCCCGGCGACGACCTGCCCGGCATGGTCGCGCATCAGGGCGACGAGGGGGACGCGCGGGGGCTGCGCGTCCTTCACGGCGGCGGCGAACTCCTCGGTCTCGCCGAGATTGGTGCGGACCCAGAGCCCGAGCCAGACCAGGGGCACGCTGAGCAGGAAGGGCACCCGCCAGCCCCAGTCCGCGAACTGCTCCGCGCTGAGGGTCAGGGTCAGGACGAGGAACAGGCCGTTGGCCACGAAGAAACCGAGGGGCGCCCCGAGCGGCGCGAACATCGCGTAGCGGGCGCGCCAGCCCGGCGGGGCGTTCTCCAGCGCCAGCAGGGCGGCGCCGCTCCACTCGCCGCCGAGCGCCAGGCCCTGCCCGAACCGGAGGAGGCAGAGCAGGACGGGGGCGAGCCAGCCGGCCAGCGCGAAGGTGGGCAGCAGTCCGATGGCCGAGGTCGTGAGCCCCATCAGCAGGAGCGAGGCGACCAGCGTCGCCTTGCGCCCGATCCGGTCGCCGAAATGCCCGAACACCGCGCCGCCGATCGGCCGGGCCACGAAGGCGAGGCCGAAGCTCGCGTAGGCGCTGATCAGCTCCGCCGATTGCAGCGCCGCCGGGAAGAACAGCGGCCCGAAGATCAGGCTCGCCGCCGTGGCGTAGATGTAGAAGTCGTAGAACTCGACCGTCGTGCCGATCAGGCTCGCGAGGAGGACCCGCGCCGTCGTCTGCCTGGGACGCGCGTCGCCCACCGCACTCATCTCCGCGCCTCGCTGCACAGCCTGTCGGGCGGGCGCGCGGCCGGAGGAGGCGGGCGGCCGCGAATCCTGGGCCGGGAGGCGCTGACCTCGCCGGAGGTTGAGCCAGTCCCGGGGACAGTGCAACCGCTCATAGCCACAAGCTTGGCCGCGAGTCGATAGGCGGGTCGGGAGCGGTCCGGCGAGCGGCCATTCGGGGCGACCCGTGCCGGCGACCCGTGCCGGCGGTCCGCGCCGTCCACAGACGGTCGGCTTGATCGGGCGCGGATACAACCTGTAAGCATTGCCCGTGCGGGCAGCCTGTCAGAGGCGCGCGGGGACTCGTCGATCACGATGTCAGGCAACGTCCGGGGTGGCGCGGCGAAGCCCGGCGCCGACACGGCCTCACCGCTGGTGGTCATCGTCGAGGATGACGAGGGCGTCCGCGAAGGTCTGCAGGATCTTCTGCACTCCGTCGGGCTCGACACCCTCGCCTACGGCGCGACGCGCGACCTCCTCGCGGCGACGCTGCCGGACCGCCCGGGCTGCCTGATCCTCGATGTGCGGCTGCCGGGATCCAGTGGCCTCGACCTGCAGGCGAAGCTCGCCGCGATGGGCAACCGCATGCCGATCATCTTCATGACCGGCCACGGCGACATCCCCATGACCGTCCAGGCCATGAAGGCGGGCGCGCTCGATTTCCTGACCAAGCCGTTCCGCGATCAGGACATGCTCGACGCCATCGCGGTCGCGATCGAGCGAGACAGGACCCGGCGGGCGTCGAGCGCGGGGGTCGCCGAGCTCGAAGCGCTGGCCGCGACCCTGACGGCGCGGGAGGCCGAGGTGATGGCACAGGTCGTCAAGGGGCTGCTCAACAAGCAGATCGCCCACGCCCTCGGAATCAGCGAGATCACGGTCAAGATCCACCGGGGCAACGTCATGCGGAAGATGGCGGCCGGCTCCGTGGCCGACCTCGTGCGCAAGACCGAGCTGCTCAAGGCCCGGGCCGCCGTCTGAGTCGGCCCATCGCCCCGTCGCTTCCGCAGACCCGGCCCGGGCCGATCGGCGCGGAACGATGCCGGACATCGCCGCGTTGGCACCCGCACTGGACAGATTCGTCGCGGCGATCGGATCGGGGATCGGCGAAGAAGTCCTGCCTCAACTCGTGAAATCCATGTCTACCGGGTCGCGTCGCGACGCTCCGGGTCCTGCGTTGCTGTGGCAGGACTCGGTTCATCGGGATGTGAGTCCGCCGCGCGCATCAAACCATCGTATAATTTCGTCGGAGCCGCCGCCGGCCCACAGAGGTGGGATCGATGCGCCTTCGAGAGGCTCCGGAGGGAGATTCGTGCCGGTCGGGAAGAAAGCGGTCGCGGTCGTGGACGACGACGAGGCGGTTCTGGACGCGACGTCCAGCTTCCTCGAGGCGTTGGGCTACGACGCGCGGGCCTTCAACTCGGGCGAGGCCTTCCTGGCCGCGATGGCCGGCAGCGACGTGTCGTGCCTGCTGACGGACGTGAACATGCCGGGGATCAGCGGCATCGAATTGCAGGATCGCGTCCGGGAGCAGCGCCCTGCCCTGCCGGTCATCATGATGACCGCGCTGACCGACGACGCACTCCGGCGCCGGGCCCTCGCCGGGGGCGCCCGCGATCTCCTGCGCAAGCCGCTCGTGGCCGACGAACTGATCCGCTGCCTGGAAGAGACGATCGGGGCCTGACGCCAGGGCCTGACTCCAGTGCCTGACTCCAGGGCCTTTCCATCCGTGACGGGATCGCCGGCCGGCTCCGGACCGGCATCGCGCGCGTGCGCCGCTGGCACGCCGATCCGAGGCCGGTCGGTTAGGACATCAAACCTCCGTATGATTCCGGCGCGTACGGCCACGGTCCAAGGTCGCGACATGGAAGCGGCGCGCCGTCGGCGGGCTGGACGAGGAGGCGGGGATGGGACTGACGATGGCGAGCCCGGGTGCGGCACCCGACGAGGCCCTGCTGCACGCGGAGACCGCCCGCAGCGCCATGGCCCGGCTGCTCGCCGTGGCCGGACACGACCTGAAGCAACCCGTGCAGGTGGCCCTCATGGCCATCGACCGCGCGGTCTCGGACGGCGTCGGTCCCCGGGCCGCGGCCCGGCTCGGCCTCGCCAGCGACGCGCTGGTGCGGCTCGGCCGCGAGCTCGACGATCTGGCCCGCTCCTCCCAGGCCGGCAGCGTGGCGCCCCGGCTCGGTCCCGTCGCGGTCGCCCCGCTCCTGGAGGCGGTGGCGGCCGAGTGGGGGCCCTACGCCGACGCCGTCGGGGTGCGTGTCCGGGTCTGCGCCACGGCGCTGACGGTCACGAGCGAGGTCGCCATGCTGACGACCATCCTGCGCAATCTCGTCGGGAACGCCGTGAAGTATGCGGGCCCGGGCGGCCGCGTCGTCGTCGGATGCCGCCGCCGGCAGGGGCGCGTCGCGATCGAGGTGCACGACGGCGGTCCCGGCATCGCGCCCGAGCGGCTGGCGGGCATCTTCGACGCCTTCGACCGCGCCGGACGCCGGGACGGAGCGGGTCTCGGGCTCGGCCTTCACATCGTCCGGCAGACCGCCGCGGCGCTCGATCACCCGGTCGCCGTGCGATCCCGGCGCGACCGGGGCTCCGTCTTCGGCGTGACCGCGCCCCGCCACCGTCCGGCATCCGCGTAGACGCCCCGGGCCGGTCCCGACGCCGCTGCTGCCGCGGACCTCGTCCGCCGTCGCGGGACCGCAGGTCGCGAAACGCCCGGACCGTGCGCGCAGGCCGGCAAAATCCGCGGTGTCCACGGCCACGCAGGCGTGCCGCGGTCGCACGGCTTGCTCGCCAGGGTTGCTTGTGGAACCGTGTCGGCCTGAGACCCCGAAGAGGCGACGGATGCTCCGCACCGTGCTTTCGCAGACGGAGCGCGACCTGACATGACGGCTGGTGATCCGCCCAACAAGATGGCCGAAGTTGCCGGCCTTGCGGCCGCGATCGCCGATCACATCCTCGCGCAGCACGAGGCCGGGACCACGATCCCGCCGGACCAGTTCCGGATGCTGGTAAGCGCCGCCCGGATGCTCCTGGATAACGGCGTGGCTTGGCCGCCGTCGGTGACCTACCTCGTCATGGAAGTCGCCCGACGGGTCGAGGAGGCCGAGCCGCCGCCCAAGGGCGACGAGGTCGTGACGCACCTGGAGCAGGCGCTCGACGCGGCGAAACCCACCTGAGACACCTGAGACCGACCGTCACGCGGCGGGCGCGCCGACTTCCCGCGGGATCGGCGCCCTATATGGGCCCTATGCCCACACTCGGTCTCAAGCTCCCGCTCCGGATCTGCGTCCTCGAGAACGCCGCCTGCGTCGAGGATGCCGGCGGCCGGCGCACCGGCTACGTCTACTGGGACGAGAGCCGTTCGGGAGGTGGTGACAGGCCCTTCACCCGCGCCGAGGCCATCGAGCAGGTCCGGATTATCGCGGGCGCCTGGGCCGGCGCTCTGGTCCACAGCGGCACCCTCGACACCGGCCCGGCGCCCGAGCCGGGTGCCGCCGCCGCCGAGCCGTCTCCGGAAGGCTGACCGCGCCCGGCCGAGCGGGATCCGCTACATGCCGGTGCCGCTCACGTACGAGACCGGCGCGCCTGGACCCGAACTCGTCGCGGAGGCCGCGACGGTGGCGGCGATCCAGTCACCGTCGCTGGTCCCGGACACCCGGCATTCCCGCGCCATGGCCCGCACTCGGCGGCGCCAGAGCCAGAGGCGGAGGGTGTGGATGAGGTCGTACATGGTCGGCCCCGCGCTGTCGCTCCCGTCCATGTGGGGCGCGCGGGCGGACCGCTCAAGCCTGCGGCGCCCGACCAGTCGAGTCCAGAAGCCCCGCCTCAAGCGGGGCGGTGCTTCATCACGAAGTGGAAGCCGAGCTCGGGATTCTTGCTGAAATCGGCGTCGTAGAACGCGTTCTCGTTGCCGGAGCCTCTGCAGAAATCCTTGAACTGAAACATGGTCATCGGGACAAATTCCAGCCCGTGCTGCCGGACAAGCTCGCGCCACCACGTCTCCGGCTTGACCGTCGGATGGTAGCTCACGCCGTTGGCGACATCGTCGTATGTCGCGGCGGAGCCCACGAAAAGACCGCCGTCCGCCAAGTGGGATTTCACGTTCGCGAACAGCTGAGGAAGCAGCGATTCCTCGATGTGCTCGAGGACCTCCCACATCGTGATGACGTCAAATTTCGCTTTCGTCCCTGACCTCTGATCCATCAGAGCGAACGGCTTGGTAATATCGCAGGTCTTCAGATAGTCCGGGATGATGGACCATTCGGCGCGCTGCGCGCGAAGGGAGTAATCGCTCCCCTCGATCCCGAATGCCGCGTTGCCCCGGATGAGGAAATCGAAGACGAGGCCGCCCCCCGCGCAGCCGAGGTCCAGGGCCCTGACCTTTCGGCCGAAATGGCTCTCGATCGCGTGGCAGAACCGCTGATTGCGCGTATTGTCATCCTTTGTGCCGCGCGGAACCGTGTGATCGTTGCTCTCGTAGGCGATCGGATGATCCGTTACGAGGCAGAAATCGTTCTTCGGCGCGAGCTGAACCACGGCGAGGCGCCGGACATCTTGCATCTGCGCCAGCTGCTGCGCGTGAGCCGTCATGATCTTGCTGTCGAGGGCGGCATAGAGCTGGCGGCCGACGTCGAGGATCTGCTGCGTGATAAATTGCTTGTCCTGGTCGTCCATCACAAATTCCCGACGAGCGATCTCGAGCTGACGCGGTGTGGCCAGCCCCGAATTTATCCGAGATCCTGTATCAAATCTTTACGCGGCGGCCCGAATTCGGATCGTGGCGCGTCGGCGCGCTGCGTTCCAGATCTGCCGCCAGCGCGATCCGGCGAGCCGGCAGGACGCCTCACGCCCCTCCCCCGGGCAGACCCGCCCAGGCCTCGCGGACGAGCGCGAGGCGCCGCTCGGCCCGGGCCGCGTCGGCGTCCGCGATTTGATTGAGCACGGCCTCCAGCGCCTCGGATCCACCGAGCGCGGCGGCCGCCTCGCCCTGGCGGCGCATGGCGGAGCGGTGCGCCCGCATCGCCGGCCCGGCCTTCTGCCCGGCCTCGATCGCCTCCAGGGTGGCGATCAGGGCGGCCGCGAACGGGGCGACGTCGCGCCACGAGGCTGCAGCGGGCGCCGGCTCGGGCGGGTGGGCACGCTCCGGCGGCGGCGCGGAGAAGTTGGTGGTGAGCGGGCGCTTCATGACGAACCTCCACGGGCGCGGTATCAGGGGGCCATCGGCCGGAGCGGAGCTGTACGAGGAGCGCATGGCCGAAAGGCGGAAGGGCACCGGGTCCGGCGAGGATAGCCTATCGCGCCACATCCTCCCCAATGCCGGCACGATGGTCGGCGTCTGCACCACGCTGATCGGCCTCGTGAAGATCGCCGAGGGCTGGATCGGGCCGAGCCACGTCGACGAGGCCGCCGCTCTGACGGCGATCCTGTTCCTGGTCAGCGCGATCGCGTCCTACCTGTCGATCCGCCTGGACGACGGCGGCGATCTCTCGGTCACCCTGGAGCGCTGCGCCGACATCTGCTTCGTCATCGGGCTGATCGGCCTGACGCTGATCTCGGTCCTGTTCGCCTACGAGACGATCTGACGGCGCGCGGCGCGGAGCCGGTCGGGCAGGGCCTCGCGGTCGGTCAGCGCCGCCGCCAGGACCGCGAACAGGCCGAGATGCAGGCCGAGCGCCGCCAGCCCGGGATCGCGCAGGGACCACAGGCCGGCCGCCCCGAGCGCCATGAGCGGCGGTCCCGCCACGTAGACGGCGCTTCGCCACCCGGCGGGCCGGCCGAGACGCCAGAAGCAGCCGGCCAGCGCCGCCAGGGCGAAGCCGCCCTTGAGCAGCGCCATGAAGCGGATCACCCGCACGAGGTCGGGATCGACGGGCGCCGCGGGGACCCGTGCGGCCGCGACGAAGGCCAGCGGAAGCGCGAGGATCGTCAGCGCGGCGAGCAGCAGGCGCGCCCGTGGGGTGCCGCGCGTCGCGGGCCCGGCCGCCGCCGGGATCGTCATCGCCTGAACCCGCATCGGCTTCCTCCTGCGCGCGCCGCGATCGGGGGCGAGTCTAGGCTCTCCCGAGGCTCCGGTCACCTCGCGGGGAAGGGCGGCCGGGCGGCGCCGTCGCGGGCCGGGTCCGAGGGCGGCGCGTGCGGCTCAACAGCCGCGAAACAGCGCCACCCCGAAGGCGGTGAATTTCAGCGGCAGGTGGCAGTGGCGGTCGGGGTCGTCGATCCGGAAGCGGATCGCGGCCTCCTCCAGGAACCCCTCCCCCGCGGCCCCGACGAAGTCCCCGATGACGAACACGACCTCGTAGAGGCCGGCGGCGAGCCGCGTCCGCACGACCGGATGGTCGAGGGTCCCGTCCGCCCCGAGTCGGCCCTCGGCGATCACCCGCCGCTTTCCTCCAGCGCTCAGGACGCGCACGTGCATCCCCTCGGCCGGCCGGCCCGTGGCGGCGTCGACGGCGTGGAGCGACAGGCCGGTCACGGGGTCCCGTCCTCCCAGACCATCCGCCAGGGATGGGCCGCCTCGTAGGCGGCCGCCATCGCGACCAGGGTCTCGTCGCCGCCCCAGGGCGTCACGAGCTGGAACCCGATCGGAAGCCCGGCGCCCGAGGGTCGGCAGGGGATCGAGATCCCCGGGCAGCCGGCGGCGTTGACGAAGCCCGTGAAGGTCGCCGAGCCGCGGGGGCCCACCGGTACCCCGGCGATGCGCGGCGGATGGGTGTCCTCCGCCGGCCAGGGCAGCGCCGCGGCCGCGGGGGTCATGAGGAGGTCGTGATCGGCGAACAGGGCGGCGAGGTCCCGGCGCAGCGCCAGCGCCATCCGCTGCACCTCGAACAGGTCGGCCGCCGACAGGGCCGCCCCGGCCTCCGCCAGGGCGCGGATGTCGGGGCCGAGCGCGTCGAGTCCGCCCGGATGCGCGCGCATCAGCCACGCGATGCCCGCCTGGCCGAGGACCGGCCACGCCTCCGTGATGGCCGTCGCCGCGTCGAAGCGGCCGGTCTCGACCCGGTGGCCGAGGCCGGCGAGGCGCCCGGCCGCCTCGGCGACGCTGTCGGCGATCTCGGGATCGACCGGGGCCGTCCCGAAGGCCGGGACGTGCAGGATCCGCAGCGGGCGCTCCGGCATGACGGCGCTCCCGAACGGGCCGAAGCCGTGCGGCGCGACGGCATCCGGGTCGGCCGCCCCGAGGATCCGCATGGCCGCCGCGAGGTCGTCGACGGTGCGCGCCATCGGCCCGACCACCTCGAGGTCAAGCATGATCGGCGGCAGCCCGCCCGTCCGCGGCACCCGACCGGCCGTCGGCTTCAGGCCGACGAGGCCGGTATGCGAGGCGGGCCGGCGGATCGAGCCGCCCGCGTCCGTCCCGACCGCCAGGGGCCCGATCCCGGACGCCACCGCCGCGACGGCGCCTCCGCTGGAGCCCCCCGGCGTCAGCGCCGGATCCCACGGGTTCCGGGTGATCCCGTGGACCGGGTTGCCGGTGTAGCCCTGGACGGTCAGCTCCGGGACGTTGGTCTTGCCCAGGATCACCGCCCCGGCCGCGCGCAGGCGCGCCACCGGTGTCTCGTCGCGGTCGACGGCCTGCCCGGCCCCCTCCCCCGCGTAGAGCCGGCTGCCCCAGCCGGTCGCGAACCCGGCGACGTTCAGGCTGTCCTTGACCGTCAGCGGCACGCCGTCGAGGGGCCCGAGCGGCCGCCCCGTCCGCCAGCGCGCGGCGCTCGCCGCGGCGGCGCGCTCCGCGCCCTCGGGATCGACGGCGACGAGGGCGTTGAGCACCGGGTTCACGGCCTCGGCCCGCTCCAGGCAGGCGCGGGCGGCCGCGACCGGGCTCGCCGTCCCGGCGGCGTAGCGGCGGCCCAGGGCGGCGGCCGAGAGGGTCCAGAGCGGGCCGTCCGCGTCGATCCGGGTCATGACTCCTCCTCGCGATGGGCGATCCAGCGGGCGAGCGGCCCGGCGAGGCCGGTGGCCGGCTTGGCGGGCGGGCGGGCGAAACGGCCGGCCCGCGGCGGCCGCGTCCCGAGCCGCACCAGGGCCTGCGCCTGGCCCAAGGCGGCCGCCAGCGGGTCGACGAGCGGCACCGGCACCGCGTCCCGCAGGGTCGTGGCGAGGCCGGCGAGCGGCGCGCCGGCCAGGATCACGACGTCGGCCCCCTCCCCCACCGCCCGCTCGGCCAGGGCCAGGATCTCGGGCCGCAGCTCATCCTGCACCTCGGTCACCGCGTGGAACGGCCGGCGCACCGCGTGGAGGCCGGCGCAGCGCGCCGACAGCCCGGCCAGCGCCACCGCGTCCTCGTACCAGGGCAGCAGGGCGGGCGCGAAGGTGACGACCGCGAACCGCGCCCCGAGCTGGCAGGCGGTCAGCATCGCGGCCTCGGCCATGCCGACCACCGGCAGGTCGAACAGCTCCCGGGCGGCGACCAGACCGGGATCGCCGTAGGCCGCGATCACTGCGGCGTCGTGGCCGGAATGGTGGGCGGCGAGCGTCTCCAGCACGGCTGCCCCGGCGAGCTGCGCCTCGGCCCGGCTCGCGATGTAGGGCAAGCCGGAGGTGGCGGTGAGCGCGGTGATGTGCGCGTCGGGGGCGAGTGCCGCCTCGGCGGCCCGCGCCATGCGCGCGGTCATCGCCGCCGAGGTGTTGGGGTTGAGGAGCAGGATGCGCATGCGAGGGCTCCGGGAGCTTCAGCCCGCCATCCGGCGGGACAGGCCGGCGGCGCGCTCCATCACGGCGGCGAGCACCACGGTCACGAGGATCAGCAGGCTGGAGGCCGCCGCCACCGTGACGTCGAGGCGGCCCTCCAGGTCCTGCCACATGCGGATCGGCAGCATGTCGGTGGCGGCGTCGCGCAGGAACAGCGAGACCGGGACGTTGTCGAAGCTCGCCATGAAGGCGATGAAGCCGCCGGCCAGGATCCCGGGCCGGATCAGCGGCAGGGTCACCCGGCGGAACGTGTAGAGGCGCGAGGCGCCGAGCGAGGTCGAGCTCTCGAGGAGCACCGGATCCATCTGCGACAGGGCCGCCACGGTGGTGCGGACCACGTAGGGCACGCAGACCACGGTATGGCCGAGGACGAGGGTCAGCGGCGAGACCGGGATGCCGGCGAGGCTGAACAGCATCAGCGCCGCAAGCCCGAAGGCCAGGGCCGGCAGGACAAGGGGCGACAGGAACAGGCTGTCGAGGAGGCGCGCGGAGAGCCGCCGCGACCGCGCGATGGCGAGCGCCGCCGCGGTGCCCAGCCCCACCGACAGCAGGGTCGTCCAGCCCGCCACCACGAGGCTGTTCCAGGCGGCGGCCCGGAGCTGCTCGGCCTCCGCGAGCGCCGCGTACCAGCGCAGGGAGTAGCCCGGCGGCGGGAAGCGCAGGGAGAAGCCGCTGGTGAACGACACCACCACGACGATCACGGTCGGCGCCGCCAGCAGGACGAGGCAGAGCCCGGCCAGCAGCAGCACCGCGCCGTGGAAGCTGAACCAGTCGACATCGCGCCGCAGGCTCGTCCGCATGGTGACCTCCCGGTGATCTCAGGCAGCGCGCGCGCGGCCGTCCGACAGGCGGCCCGCGACGTTGAGGAGCGCGACGCAGGCGAGGACCGCCACGAGGAAGACGATCGCGATCGCCGCCGCGAACGGCCAGTTGTTGAGCGAGGAGGCCTGCTGGTACAGGTACATGGGCATGAACAGCATCTGCCCGCCGCCGATCAGCGACTGGGTGATGAAGGCGGTGATCGCCGCCGCGAAGGTCAGCAGGCAGCCCGCCACGATGCCGGGCAGGCAGAGCGGCAGCGTCACCCGGAGGAAGGTGCGCCACGCCCCCGCCCCGAGCGCCGCCGAGGCGTCGGCGAGGTTCGGGTCGATCCGCGACAGGGCGGTGACCAGGGGCAGGACCATCAGCGGCAGTTGCACCTGCGCCAGCGCCAGGACGAGACCGCCCTCGGTGTAGAGCAGCTTCAGGGGCGCGTCGGTGAGGCCGAGGCCGAGGAGCGCGGCGTTGACGATGCCCTGGCGCCCGAGGATCACGATCCACGCGAAGGTCCGCACCACCACGCTCGTGAGCAGCGGCAGCAGCACGATCAGGGTCAGCAGGCCGCGCAGCCGGCCGGGCGCCCAGGTCAGGAGCAGCGCCAGCGGCAGGCCGAGCAGGAGGGTCAGCACCGTGACCTCGACGCCGAGCCACAGGGTCGCGCCGAGCACCCGCAGGGAGAACGGGTCGAGCAGGAACCGGGCGTACTGGTCGAGGCCGAACCGGGTCATGGCCGGATCGGCGTAGAAGCTCACGAGCACCAGCAGCGCCAGCGGCGCCAGGAAGAAGACGAGGAAGAACGCCCCGAGCGGCAGCGCGAGGCGGATGTCGTAGGCCGCCGTCCAGGCGCGGCCCGGGCGGAGGGGCGCCGCGACCGGGCCCGCCGTGGCCGGGCCGGTGCTCACACCCGGATCTCGCGGTTGAAGCGCTCGATCCAGGCCGGCCGGCCGCGGTTGATCGCGGCCCAGTCCTGGAACACCGACTTGCGCTTCAGCTCGTCCGCGTCCTTCGCCAGGACCTTCGCGACCTCGCCCTCGATGGCGACCTTCCGGTTGGTCGGCACGATCAGGTAGGGGCTCTGCATCAGCTTGGCCTGCACCTCCGGCGACAGCGCGGCCTCGATCAGCTTGAAGGCCAGCTCCTTCGACGGCGTGTTCTTGACGATGTGGATCGTCGTCTTGAAGGCGATGATGCCCTCCTTCGGTGCGGCGAACTCCACCGGCACGCCCCGGGCCTTCAGGATCTGGATCGCGTTGAAATTGCCCGGCCCGATGTCGACCTGCTCCTGCTGGTAGAGGGCCGCCAGGGCGCCCGGGTTGGCGGCGACGGCGGCGAGGTTCGGCTTGAGCGCCTCCAGCGCCTTGAAGCCCGGCTCGACATCGGTCTCCGAGCCGCCGTGCATCCGGGCGATCTCCACGAGGAAGCCGGTGCCCAGCGTCGAGTTCAGGTTGGTGATGCCGACCCGGCCCTTGAATTCGGGCTTCCACAGGTCCGCCCAGGAGGTCGGCGGGGTCTTCACCTTCTCGGGATTGTAGGTCAGCCCGACGATCTGGAAGAACGGCGCCGGACCCATCGGCTCCTGCGCGTCCGCGATCAGGTCGCCGTAATGCGCGGATTGCGCCACCGGATAGGTCTCGACGAGGTCCTGCGCGATCGCCGTGAGGGCGGGGCCCGGATCGTGCAGCATCACGTCGATCGGTGGGTTGGCGCGGGCCGCCTGGACCTTGGCGATCTGGTCGACCGAGAGCATCGGATCGAGGATCACATCGCCGCCCGAGCTCTTGCGGAAGGCCGGCACGAGCACGGCCCGGTGCGCCTCCTCCCAGCTGCCCGTGAAGGTCGCGAAGACGAGCTTGCGCGCCTGGGCGTGGGACAGGCCCGGGAAGGCCTGCGCGGCACCGAGGGTCAGGGCGCCGGCGAGGAGGCTGCGGCGGTGCAGGGGCATGGTCGGTTCTCCTGGCTCGGTGTCGGGCGGCTCGGCCTCAGTGTCGGGGATCGGGAAAGACGCCGACCCGCTCGGGTGCTGTCGGGCGCAGGCGCACGCGGGTGCCGGGCGGCCGGGGCCGGGCGCCCGCCGCGCGCGGCTCGGCGGTCTTGAGGCGGGCGCCGCCGTCGAGGCGGATCTCGTGGACCAGGGTGGCGCCGAGTGGCAGACCGACCTCGATCGCGCCGTCGAGGCCGTCGGCAGCCCCTGCCCCGGCCCCCGGTCCCTCCTCCGCGAAGGCGACGTGCTCGGGCCGCAGGCAGGCGGCGACCCGGGTCCCGTCCGGCAGGGACGTTGCGGCGGGGAGCAGGCCGCCCGCCTCCAGGGCCACCACGCGGGCGCCGCCCGCCTCCGTCGCGATCCGCCCGTGCAGGACGTTGGCCGTGCCCACGAAGGTGTTGACGAACAGCGTCTCGGGGCGGTCGTAGACGTCGGTCGGGGGGGCGAACTGCTCCAGGCGCCCGGCATTGAGCACGGCGACCCGGTCGGCCATCGACAGGGCCTCCTCCTGGTCGTGCGTGACGATCAGCGTGGTGGTGCCGGCGCTGCGCTGGATGCGCTTGATCTCGATCTGCATGTCGAGGCGCAGGTTCTTGTCGAGGGCCGCGAACGGCTCGTCGAGGAGCAGGATCGAGGGGCGCACGGCGAGCGCCCGGGCCAGCGCCACCCGCTGCTGCTGGCCGCCCGACATCTCCCGCGGGAAGCGCCCGGCGAGGTGCTCCAGACGCACCAGCGCCAGCATCTCGGCGACCCGCGCCCTCTGCTCGGCCCGCCCGACACCCCGGGCCGCGAGGCCGTAGGCGACGTTGTCGGCGACGCTCATGTGCGGGAACAGGGCGTAGTTCTGGAACACGATGCCGACGGTACGCCGGTTCGGCGGCAGGTGGTCGACCGCTTGGCCGCCGATGATGACGCGCCCCTCCGTGGGCTTCAGGAAGCCCGCCACCGCGCGCAGCAGGGTGGTCTTGCCGCAGCCCGAGGGCCCGAGCAGGGCGACGAGCTCCCCGCCCCGGATGTCGAGGGTCACGGTGTCGACGGCGAGCGCCGACCCGTAGCGCTGGGTGATCCCGTCGAGGATCAGGGTGGTCCCGGCGCTCACGGGCGGCCCTCCTTGCCCGCCGCGAAGGCGCGGCCGTGCGCGGCGAGATGCGCCGTCGGGCAGCCCGCCAGCTCCAGGCCCTTCCACAGGGTGACGGCCACCGAATCGATCACCGGCACGCCGAGTTCGGCCTCCAGGGCCGGGGCGAGCGCGGCGCCCGCGAGGTTCGTGCAGACGATCGCCACCGCGTCGACGCCCTCGGCCGCCACCGCGCGGACCATGCCGGCGACGGCCTCCGGACCGGTCTCGGCGAAGGCGAAATTCTCGGACAGGCCGAGATGGCGCTCGGCGGCGCAGTCGAATCCGGCCGCGCCCCAGTTTTCTTGGATCCGGCGCTGCACGTCGCCGGTATAGGGCGTGACGAGGCCGATCCGCCGGAAATCCCGGGCGCGGAACAGGTCGCGGAAGGCGAGCGCAGCGGTGGAGGCCGGGCACCCGGTCCGGTCGGTGATCGCGGCGCTCAGGCGCTCGTCCGCGTCGAAGCCGAGCCACGCGCCGGAGGTCCCGTTCCACAGGATCGCGGCGACGCGGGCATCGGCGAGCAGTTCGGCCGCCGCCAGGATCGGCTCGGGGTCGAACTGGTCCAGGGCCGCCGCCGACAGGCCGATCTCCGTCACGCGGAAGCGGGCGAAGTGGGCGCTCACGCCCGCGACGCCGGCCAGCAGATGCGCCGTGGCCGGCTCAAGGACGCTGTTCGACGAGGGCGTCAGCATGCCCAGACGCGTCGTGCCGTTCGCTCGATCCATCGCATCCATCCCCGATCCGTGAAGCATCCGACAGGCCGGGACGGGCGACAAGGCATTTTCTGCATGCTGCATGCAATTTGCGCAAATGCATGATATGGCAGCGCAAGAGGCCGAAAAATGGGTCATCGATCGGGCGGCCGGACGCGCTAGGCTGGCGCGAGAGAAGGGGAGGATCGATGGACGTCGTCGCACGCCGCCGGGGCCGGCCCCGCAAGGCGCCGGTCGTCCCGGCCGCGCAGGTGCCGCGGACCGGGCTGCACGAGCAGGCGGCGGGCCGGCTCAGGGACATGATCGTGCGCGGCGTGTTGCCGGCCGGCGCGTCCCTCGTGGAGACGGACCTCTCTGTGGCCCTCGGGGTCAGCCGGACACCGTTGCGGGAAGCGCTCAAGCTCCTGGCCGCGGAGGGGCTGGTCGAGCTGCACCAGAACCGCAGCGCCCGCGTCCCGGACTGGACGCCGGAGGAGATCCTCGAACTGTTCGAGGCGCTCGCCGGGATCGAGCGGCTGACCGCGGAACTCGCGGCGCCGCGGATCTCCGAAACCCTGATGGACGCGCTGCGCGGCAAGCAGGCGCAACTCGACCGGATGCACCGGGACCAAGTGCTCGACGCCTATTTCGCCCTGAACCAGGAGATCCACCGGACGATCGTCGAGGCCGCCCGGAACCGTCCGCTGGCGGAGGCCCACGCGGCGCTCCAGGCCCGAGCCCAGTGGGCGCGCCTGCGCGCGCTCTCCAGCGGCAGCCGCTGGGAGGAATCGGCCCGCGAGCACCGGGATCTGTTCGAGGCGCTCGCCGCGCGGGACGCCGCCGCGGCCGGGACCGTCGCCCACCGCCACGTGCTGCGGACCGGCGTGGTGATTGCCGAGACGCTCCAGGCCCGGCGCACGGACCCCGCGGCGCCGTAACGAAGCGTTAACCCTGTCGTCGCATCGGTGGGTCACCAGCCGGACGCTGGCCTTCCACGCCCATCCGATCCGCCCCTCAACACGGGTGGGCGTGGAAGCCTCGACCGCCGCCCGTCAGGCGTCGCCGAACGAGACCCCGAGCTCGGTCTCCTGGCGCCACGTGACGCGCGCCGGCCGGCGCCGACCGCCGACCCCGTAGGCCAGCACGAACGCGTCGGGCACGCCGATCACGCTGACGACCTTCAGGCGGGCGCCCCCGTCCGACATGTTGCGGATCGTACAGTCGATCACGCCGCCGCCGGCGAGTTCGATATGGCCCTCAAGCAGGGTCCGTCTACGGGGCGCGGCGCGTCTGTCGTCCATCCTCGTTACCCTATGGTTGCGGGCCGGATCCCTGCGGATCCGCGCGCGCTCCACCGACCCGGGGCACGGATGATCGATCCCGGCCGCCCCGTCCGGCGCGACGCCGTCGGGCCCGATCCGGGCCGTCCGCCATCGCGCCCATGAGACCACGGCGTTCGTGTCGATTCCGTCAAAGCGCTCCGCGAAAGCGCGGCAGCGTGCCGGTCAGGACGTCCGCACGAGTTGCAGGGCGCCCCGCGGGGTCGGCGGCGCGACGCTGCGGGTCTGGTTGCGACCGCCGTTCTTGGCCTCGTACAGGGCGCCGTCCGCCAAGCGGTAGGGATCCGGCAGCGGCGCGCTCCGGTCGGCGCCCGGCCGGACGGCCGCGAGCCCGATGCTCACCGTCACGGCGCCGGCCCCGATCCCCGCCGACGGGACGGTCAGCTTGGCCACCTCGGCGTGGACCGTGTCGGCGACGCGCAGGGCGCCGGCCTCGTCCGTCTCGGGCAGGAGCAGGGTGAACTCCTCGCCGCCGATGCGGCTGACGAGATCCTGGGGGCGGTGCACGCTCGCCGCGAGGCAGCGGGCCAAGCCCTGCAGGATCTGGTCGCCCACCGGGTGCCCGTAGCGATCGTTGAAGCGCTTGAAATGGTCCGCGTCGACGATGAGCAGCGACAGGGGGTGGCCGTCGCGCCGGGCCGCGTCCAGGTTCCGCCGGAGGGCGTCCTCGAAGCAGCGGCGGTTCGGCAGGCCGGTCAGGGCGTCGGTGCGCGACAGCGCCGCCATCTCGGCCCGCAGCGCCTCGCGGCGGCGCAGCTCCCGCCCGAACAGGAGCGACAGCGCGATCGTGAGGCCGCACAGCGCCAGCACGATGCCGCCGATGATCGTCGCCTTCGCGGCCCACTCCGCCTCCACGTCCTTGGTGGACAGGGCGACGTTCAGGATCAGCGGCAGATTTCCGATCCGCGTGAACGTGTAGTTCCGCTCGACGCCGTCGCGCACGGAGGTGCTGACGAAGTTGCCGCGTCCCTCGCGCAGGAACCGTTTGAAGATCGCGGTCTTCCCGATATTCGCCCCGAGATCGGCCTCCACGTAGGGGTAGCGCATCAGGCGGGTGCCGTCGGTCAGGTACAGGTTGATGGCCCCGCCCGGTCCGAGATCGATCTCGCTGAACAGGTGCGTGAAGTAGGACAGCTTCACGGTGCCCAGGACCACGCCGCCGAAGCTGCCGTCGGGCCGGTCGATGCGGCGGCTGAACGGGAGCATCCGCTCCCCGTTGAGCCGCGACACGATCGGGCGCCCGACATGGAGGCCGAGCCCGGTGCTCGCCCGGTGGACCTGGAAATACTCGCGATCCGCGTAGTTGCCCGGGCGCGGCGGCACGGCCGCGATGTCGCCGACGGCGTCGCCCCGCTCGTCCAGGATCAGCATCACGCCCATGTCGCGGGCGGTCGCGGCGCGGTCGAACAGGATGAGCTGGCGCAGGTGCGGGTCGGCCTCGGCCAAGCCCGGCACCTTCAGGTTGTCGACGGCCGCGTGGATCGAGAGATCGTACATCTCGATGTTGCGCGCGATATCGCGCTCGAGGACCTGCAGGAGGTTCCAGGAGGTCTGCTCCGCGCTGGTCCAGGCGTCGCGGCGCAGGTCGGCCAGCATGAGACCGGACGTCACGACCATGCCCAGCGGAGCCAGGATCCCGAGGACAATCCAGGTGCGGGCCGAGCCGAGCCACGGGGCGACGCGTCGCCAGACGTTCATCGGCCCCCCGCGGACGGCGCTTCGTTGCCATGCTCTGGCACGTCGAGCCTTAACCGCCGCTTTCGCGGCGGTCGGGCCGGTCTTACATCCCGGCGTCTCTGTCCACGATTCGAGACACCTCGTTGATCGCGCCGCGCGGCCTTCAGAGTTCGCCGCCGGCCGGCGGGAAATCCTGCGTCACGGGCGCGCCGGGGATTTCGGCGGTCGCCGCCAGGAGACTCAAGCCATGGCCGGCGGTCCGGCGCGCGGCCTCCGCGCGGTCGACGCGGCGGAAGACCTCGCTGCACTTCACCGCTGTCAAGCCGGCGCTGACTCGGCGCGGCGAGCCGTTCCCGGTTCCGACGGCGACCGGTTTCATAACGCCCTTCGGCATCGCGATCCTGAACGGCGTCGTGCCCGCGAGCTACCTCCGCGATCTGGAGGCGACCGGCTCCGGCGTCCGGGAGGCCGCCACCCACGCCGCCGCGATACCGCTGCGACCCGTGATCATGACGGCTCACCTTACGGCACTGAACTTCCGGCTATGGCGTTCTCGACCAGCGCCCGCGCGGAGGTGCGGCGGCCGCTCGCCACCGCGGTGATCGGGGTCCTGATCGCCGCGACCCCGCTCACCCTGGTGGTGCTGCCGGCGGTCGATCCCACCGTCGCCGGCCTTCGCCGCCCTTCGAGTGGTCCCGGCCCCCTCCCGGCTACGGTTCTAAAGCGCGGCGGTGCGCGGCGACCGACCCGTGAACGCGACAAAGTATCCGCAATCGGTATGTGGATACGCAATTCTGTGCTGATGCCGGGACGATGCTCAGGCAACTATGTTGAGCTGACACGGAGCGGGAGTCCGGCATGTTGGACGGCGACGCCTTTGCCCACGAGATCGCGGCGCTCCTGATCGCCGACATCAAAACCTCCGGTGCACGCACGCGCGGCGAGCTCGAGGAGGCCTGCCGGATCTCCCTCGAGAGCCTGCTCGGCGGCACCGCGGTGCCGCCGCAGATCGCCGTGCTGATGCCGATCGGCCTGGAGCGGTGGCCGCGGGTGGTCGTGAAGGGACGGCCCCTGCCGGACGTGTAGGCCGGCGCCGCTCGCCCCTCTCAGCGGCCGATGACGCCGGTGCCCCCGGTCGGGCCGATGGCGTTCGGCCCGGTGTTCGGAGCGGGCGTCGCGGCTTGGTTCCTCTGGATGTCCATCCGGAGCGTATTGCTCTGGGTCGTCTGCTCCTGTCGCAGAGCGCGGACCTGACCGCTGGTCTCCATGGATTGGTTGGCGGCGTTCGGATTGTTCTGCTGCACCTGGGCCAGGGCGGGTGTCGCGGCCGCGGCCAGACCGAGGCTCGCGGCGGTGAGCGTGGCGATGAGGGGGCGCATTGAAAAGCTCTCGCGCTGATGGATCCTGCGGAGTTGACACGCCGACGGGCCGCCAAGTTCCATCCCGGTCGCGGCAGGTTGCCGTCCTCGCCGTTTGGCGGGGTGGTTAGCCAATTCCTGCCGACCAACGGCGTTCTTCACGCCTTGTTAACGCATCGGGGCAAGGCTGTCGGTGGCGTCAGGTTCGGGACGTTGAGAGGGGCGTGATGCGGGCCTTGTCGTCGGAGGATGAACAGGCTGTCGATCGGCTCACGCTGCAGCTTCTTCACGACGCCTATTGCGACCTCGCGGCGGTCCTGCGAGGTGCCCAGCCCCAGGCGGCCGCGGCGATCCTCGGCGTCATGGAGCAGCGCGTGACCGACGTCCTGACCCGGATCTGCCGGCAGGCTTCGGAAGGGGCGGCCTCGGTCGAGATTGCCGTCGCCGTCGGCGAGCGGATCGGGGAGATCATGGATCAGGCCCACGGGCGGGACATAGCCGGCACGCGAGCCGCTTGATTTGAAGTGATCACGGACACTGGCGCAACCAGCGTGTTCGACGCCCTGCGCATACTCTACCATTCGAGACCCAGCTAAAATTACGGACCGCGCAAAGCTAATTTTTGATTTGCATGCGCCGATAATTTGTCCTCCGGATATATGCGCCCTAGATCGCCAGTTTGTCCATCTTTTACATTGCTCAGCTCGCATGCAATGCTTCGCTGCTGAAAAAATATCATGATTATATCGGCTCAATTCGAAAACCAGCTTATGACTTTGTGGAGCAGTCACGGCGTGTTCGAAGCCCTTATGTTGATTGGCGGCATAAACTTTGATGAGAGTTTAAGTCGAATCCGGATCCTTCGCAGCGCATCCAATTTACATTTCGAGTGTATCTCTCATAGTGTGCAAATTTTTGCTTCGTTGTTCCATCTTGTCACGGGCGTGGCGCCATTTGATGGCGCGGACTCTCATTGTGACGCGGCGGTCCTGGGTAACGA
Organism: Methylobacterium sp. yr668; assembly: GCF_900116245.1. Classification (NCBI taxonomy): domain Bacteria; kingdom Pseudomonadati; phylum Pseudomonadota; class Alphaproteobacteria; order Hyphomicrobiales; family Methylobacteriaceae; genus Methylobacterium; species Methylobacterium sp. yr668. The sequence goes on from NZ_FOZY01000041.1 coordinate 33,624, forward strand.
GCCGAAGCATGCCAAGAGTATTTCTCGATCCCGTCGCGACACGCCTCGGGCGTCGAAAAAAGCTGGGATGCGCGAGGTGGCTTCATGAACCTCATCGAGAATGGAGCTGGCTTCGGCAGCGGAGAGGCCAAATTTTGTGTAGGCCGCGAATGCAGTGCACGAGTTGCATTCCTGGCTGATACCGGGAGCCGGGGCGCAGACATGCTTGGTGCCCGACGGATGCGGGACAACATCGAACACCGGTGAAAGATTCCAGCCAGTGCCATCGTTGATGAAAGCGTGGTTGCGCAAATGATCGTCGGTGTTCCGGAGATAGGCATTGACTAGGAGCCTGCGAAACATCTCGCGTTCCGGCGCGTGCACACCGATACGGCGCGCGGCTACCGCGATGTCCAAATAGGTCTTGCTTGTCGCATAACCATAAGCGGGCTCGCCCAGCAGAGTGCCGGCGCTGAGGTAAGACAAACACGCTCCAGCCGAGGATCGGTCAAAACGTGATACCAAGAGAACCGGCCTGTCGTTTACGACACGAATCTCCCGCTCCGGGACTCGCAGGCCTGCTGCCTCGGCGAAATCGAGGCAAACCGCTTCAGCCCTGGGATTGTTGAATCTGTCGTCCCACGCGGAAAATTTGGCTATCCATTCTTTTTCTGAAATCCTCACACGCGTCTTCGGTCGAGCTCCCCCAACATCCGAGCTGTGGATGAGTAGCTGCGCGAGTTGGCGCGCCGACGCTTCGCCATCCTCGTACTTCTCTGCTGCGATGAGCGCACCTTCAAGATCATCCTCGCTTTGAGCGCGCTCAAGCGTGCGCATCCGGCGAAGGCCGCCTTGTTTGGAGGTTTATCGGCGTCCAGCTTTTCGGTGATCTGATCCGGCATCGGTGCTGGCATCGGTGCTGGAGATGCTCGGATGGACGATGCGACCTACGTCCGGCGCCGCCGCTGGAGTCCTCAAGAGAAGCGCGCTGTCGTGACGGAGTCTGTGACCAGCGGCAACGTGATCGCGACGGCCAAGCGCCACGGCATCCAGGCGCAGCAGATCTATCGCTGGCGTGAACGGCTGGAGGCGCGGCCGGCCTGTGGCGCTTTCCTGGCTGTGGCGGTCGCGTCGGATCCAGGGCCGTCCAGTCCGGCACCGCTGTC
>NZ_FOZY01000077.1:0-6009 GCF_900116245.1 Methylobacterium sp. yr668
CACCCCTTCGGCACGCTGAAGGCACGGATGGGGGCGACGCACTTCTTGACCAAGACCTTGCCGCGCGTCTCGACCGAGATGGCACTCCAGGTCCTGGCCTACAATCTGACGCGGGTTCTCAACATCATGGGAAGCCGGAAGCTCTTGGCAGCGATCCCCGCCTGAGTGAAGGCCTTTGATCGTTCACCGAGGGGCTGAAAAGCCGTCCAGCAGCGCCTTCAACTCAAACGGATGCGCGACCACAAAGGGTCGATCCAAACGGTGGAGCGCCTATTCTCGCAAAATTGGGGCGGCACCCCAGCACAAAGCCGATTCTCGGCGTTTTAACACGGCCTGGACCCTGCTCGGCTCCGCGACCGCGCTGGGAGCGTCCGCCCTCTATGCGGCCGCCCAGGCGAAGCAGGCCGAGCGACGGACGCCACCGATCGGCGCGTTCCTCACCGTGGATGGCGTGCGCCTGCACTACGTCGAGCGGGGGGACGGCGAGCCGCTGGTGCTGATTCACGGCAACGGCATGATGATCCAAGACTTTCTCGTCAGCGGCATCGTCGACGATCTGGCTGAGCGCCACCGCGTCATCATCTTCGACCGACCCGGTTACGGCTACAGCGACCGCCCGCGCGGGCTCTGGACGCCGCGCACTCACGCGACGCTGTTCCAGAAGGCGCTTCAGCAGCTCGCCGTTGCCCAAGCCGTCGTCCTCGGACACTCCTGGGGGGCTTTGGTCGCGGTCGCCCTCGCGCTACAGGCCCCGCAGCTCGTGCGCAGCCTCGTCTTGGCGTCCGGATATTATTACCCGACGCTGCGCGCCGATGTGGTGCTCGCGTCCCCGGTGGCGCTCCCCGGCATCGGGGACCTGATGCGCCACTCGATCTCGCCCGTGATCGGTCGGATCCTGCAGCCCGCCCTGCTCAAGGCCATGTTCGCGCCGGCCGCCGTCACGGAGCGTTTCGACCGAGAGTTTCCGAAGGCCATGATGCTGCGGCCGATCCAGCTGCGGGCGTCAGCAGAGGACGCCGCGTTGATGACGCCGTCGGCGGCCGAGCTTCAGAAGCACTACCGCGATCTGAGGCTCCCGGTGGTGATCATCGTGGGCGGAGCCGATCAGATCGCCGATGTCGATCGGCAGTCGAAGCGCCTGCACGGCGAATTGCCCGACAGTCACCTCATCGTCGTGCCCGGCCTGGGCCACATGATCCAGCATCTGGCGCCAGACGCGGTCATCGCCGCCATCGAGCAAGCTTCGGAGCAGGTTCGCGTCGCCGCCTGAGGAGTGGCCGGTTCGGATCCCGGCGTCGCCGAAGTCGGACTGGCGGTGATGTCACAGAGCCCGCGCGAGGCCTGCTTCCAGAGCGAGTGCGTTGGCCGTCTGTTGCGAGAGGCGGACGCCCGTCGGCTCGACATCGGCATCCCCCTTCACCGCGCGGCGCACGATGGCCAGCGCCTCGTCCTCGGAGGTGGTGATGGCGACGTAGAACATCGCCAATTGCCCCGACAACTCGGCCTCGTCAGGTCGCGTCACCTTGAGGATGAAGGCCGTCTGGTTGGGTTCAATCATCGCCGCGTCGGCCGAATGCGCATTCGTGTTCGTCATCATGGCGTTCAACAAACTTGATTCCAGACTGCCCGCGGCATCTCCGCCGGTCCTGAGAGTCCCGACTGAGAGCCGTCACAGGACGCGCTCTCTGCACGCGCTGATCCGACCGGCCGAAACCGATCAGGATGCGTGGGTGAGTTCGCCTTCCCGCACGGCACGCTCGCCGCTGGCGGACCTGATCCGGTAAGTCGGCTCGCCGGAACGGTCGTCCGGCGTGAGGCGAACAACCTCGAAGAGGCCGTCGACGATGCTCTTATTGCCTGCGTAGCTGAGCCCCAGCTGCCGGACATGCTGACCGATCTTGAACTTGTGCGACATGGGTCGTCCTCCTGGGTGACGGGTACTGCAGGCTAAGTCCGACCTACCGACGGGCTCGCGCCTTGCGAGCCGCGAAGCGTGCGTCGCGCGCGGCCTTCTGCTCGGCGGCGAGGTCAGCCTGCCGCGCTGCCTTCTCGGCTATCTGACGGGCGATCTCCGCTTCGGCGCGCTCCTTTGCGGCCAACGCTGCAGCCTCACGGTCAGCCTCGGCGGCCAGCCGAGCGATCTCCCGCTCGCTCGCCCGCACGTCCCGGGCCTGGACGACCGCGTGCCGCGCCGCTTGGCGGGCGAGGACGACCGGATCATCGGCCGCAGGACGAGCCCGGAAGCGGGCCAGCGTAGCCTGCCGCGCTTTGGCCGTCGCTTCGAGACGATCGACGAGCTGGTCTGTTTTGAATTGACCCACGGAAATTCCTTTTTGTCCGCCCCGACTCAGCCAAGGCGGCGAGAAACAGATGAAGCCGCTCCCGAGGGAACGGCTTCGAAAATCGTCGGTCGTACCAGCGAGGCTCAGGCGGCCTGAAGGTTGCTGGCCGACTGCTTACCGGTGCGACGGTCGGACTCCATCTCGTAGGAGATCTTCTGACCTTCGGCCAAGTTGCGCATGCCGGCGCGCTCGACGGCGGAGATGTGGACGAACACGTCCTTGCCGCCATCATCCGGCTGGATGAAGCCGAAACCCTTGGTGTCGTTGAACCACTTAACGGTGCCGATGCTCATAGGTATTCCATATCTATACAGGCAAGAAATCGGGCCGAGCGCGCATCACGCGCGCCCGGTCTCTGGTCGTCGAAAATGGGAGAGATGCAGAGCGTTCGCCCTGTTCAGGCGAGACGGCCGGAATATCTGGCCAAAAGTCGATTTATCATCTCTACGCCATCGGCGAAATCATCACAACCATTAATGTGGCTCGGACAAAAATTAGCGCCCCGCGCCGCGATATCGTGCGCGCCAGAGAAGACTAAAACCGGCGACAGGATCATTGATCTGCAGCTGTCCGACCGCGGTAGAACTCGGGCTTCTGGCGCATCGCAGCGTCGCGCCGGAAGATCATCGGTCCCGCGGCCGTGGAGCCTTCCCATCCTGCCGCAGACACCGTCCACCCGCGAGACAAGGCAACCTTACACAACGTCCCGCGTTGGCAAACATCCATCCCACTGAATATCTGAGGCGCGGTCTTCGATGAGAAGACGCGAAGCAAGAGCGCATGTCGTTCGTCAAAAAAACCTTACCCAGCCGAGCCGCCACGCACATCGATATCAATGATCGGGTCGTTCGAGCCGCGTGGGCCGAACGCTTCGCGATTACGGAGGGGCAGCTGCGCAACGCGGCGAGACTGGTGGGTTCCCGCATCACGACCCTCACGAGTCATCTTGGCGGGCCGTCCGGCTCATGACGGCCCTCACCACGCGCCAGAGGGCTCCGTTAGCCCCGAACCAGCTCGGCATCCTGATCGTCGACGACGATCCGGTGCAGCTGATGGACATGGCCGGGGCGCTGACCGACGCTGGACTCATCGTGTTCGAGGCTTGCAACTCCGAGCAGGCGGTCGACCTTCTCTCGACCCGTACCGACGTGCGCGTCCTGATCAGCGACGTCGATATGCCCGGCAGCGAATTGAACGGGTATCAGTTGGCGAAGCTCGTCGCGGCGCGGTGGCCCGAGATCAGGCTGCTGGTGCTGTCCGGTCGGAACAATCCCAAGGGCACCGATCTGCCGGACGGAGCACGTTTCGTATCCAAGCCGTGCGCGCTCCATGCGCTCACCGGCAACATCTTCGATCTCCTGTCCGAACAGGGCGGCGGCATCTAGGCCGGTGTGGCCGACACTGCTGCGCGGAGCGGCCGGTCTCAGGCCACCAACGCCAGGGCCGTCGCCGAGACCTCGTTCAGACTGAACGGCTTGGGAAAAAACCGCGCCTTGTCGGGCAGGGTTCTCGGCCGGAACGCGAGTGGGCCGGAGCAGACCATCACGGCGGTCTCCGGCCAACGCTCCGCGATCAGCTGCGCCAAGCGAATGCCGTCGACCCGACCGGGCATGCGCACGTCGGTGAACACCAGCTGGATCGTCGGGAGTCTACCAAGCAGGTGCAGGGCCATGTCGCCAGTCCAGGCCTCGATCACGTCGAAGCCTGCATCGGCGAAGACATCCATGGTCTCCATCCGCGTGATGTTTTCATCCTCGACGATCAGCGCGGTTGGCTTCGAAATGATTTTGTTCATGGCTTAGAGCAAGCACGCGGAACGGTTTTCGTTCAATCTGAAATCTCCGTCTTTTCTTGAAACCCTGCGACGGGCGCCACGAGATCACACGTGACGCCGCTCGGCTGGTACACCAGCCTCACGGTCCCACCGATGGTCCCGGCGAGACCGCGCTCGATCAGACGGGTTCCGAAGCCCGTGCGCGACGGTGTCGAGACCGGCGGCCCGCCCGATTCAGTCCAGCACAGCCGCAGCTGCGGATCGTCGCCCGCCGCCTCGATCTGCCAGCGGATGCCGATGTGCCCGGCCTCGGTCGAGAGCGCCCCGTACTTGGCAGCGTTCGTCGCCAATTCGTGGATCATGAGCGCGAGAGCCAGCGCGGCCTTGGGGCCGATCTCGAGCGGCGGTCCCTCGATCCGGAACCGCCCCGCCTGCTGGTTGTCGTGCAGAGCCAGCGCCCCCCGGATGACGGCCTCCATCCCGGCCTGCTCGGTGTTGCTCGCCAGGAGAATGTCGTGGGCCTTGCCGAGGGCGATCAGGCGCTGCAGCAGGGCGTCGCGCGCGCTGTCCAAGCTGGCGGCGTTGCGCAGGGTCTGCGCCGCGATGGCCTGGACGATGGCAAGGGTGTTCTTCAGCCGATGGCTGAGTTCATGGTTGAGCAGGCTCTGGTGCTGGTCCGCCGCCGCCCGCGCGCTGTTGTCCAGCATGACGCCTGTCATGCGCATGACGCGTCCGGCCTTGCTTCGGACCAGGAACGCCTGATTGAGCACGTCGGCATACGTGCCGTCCGCGCGCTGAAACCGGTACGCGTCGGCCCAACGCGGGCCCACCTCGGTAGCGCTGAGGACCTTCTGACGGACGCGCTCCCGATCCTCCGGATGAATGTGCTCAAACCACCATGCGGCCGTCGGTGTGACGGTCGAGGCCACGTAGCCGTAGACGCGGGTGAGGGCATCGTCCCAGTGAAAGGTATCGCCCTCGCGATCCCAATCCCACATCACATCCGTCGTGGCGCGCGAGGAAAGCCGGAAGCGCTCCTCGCTGATCTGCCGCGCGTCGCGCGCCTCGTCGGAGGTGGTGAGCGCGCGATCCCGTTCCCGGATGGCCCGCCGCAACTCGAGCTGGGTCATCACCTGACGGGCGAGCGCCTGCAGGCCGGACGCCTGTTGCGGGGTGAGGCCCTCCGGCCGGGGCTCGTTGTCGATCACGCACAGCGTGCCGATCGCGATCCCGTTGGTCGCCGTCAGCACGGCGCCCGCGTAGAAGCGGATGAACGGCTCTCCGGTCACCAGCGTGTTGTCACGGGTGCGGAGGTCCTGCGTCAGGTCCGGGATGATGAGGATATCCCGCTCGGCGAGGGCGTGGGCACAGACGGATTGGCTGAGCGGCGTCTCGCAGGGGGCAAACCCGATCCGGGCCTTGAACCACTGGCGGTCGCTGGCCACGAAGCTGATGAGGCCGACGGGCGTATCGCAGATCTGGGTGGCGAGGGCGACGAGATCGTCGAAGCCGGGCTCCGCGGGCGACTGGAGGATGTCGTAGCCGCTCAAAGCGTAGGGGTGGACGCCCCCTGGCGGCATCGATGTGCCAGAGTGGAGGTGTTGCAACACCACTGCAGGAGGCGTCCATGGGTGAGGTTAGCACAGTCGGGATCGATCTCGCTAAATCAGTCTTCCAGGTTCATGGCGCGGATACGAGCGGCGCCGTCGTTTTCCGCAAGAAGCTGCGGCGTGATCAGGTGCTGACGTTCTTCTCGACACTTCCGCGTTGCGTGGTCGCTATGGAAGCATGCGCCAGCGCTCATTACTGGGCCCGTGAGATAGCTTTGGCAGGCCACGAAACGCGGCTCATCCCACCAGCCTACGTGAAGCCGTTCGTGAAGCGGCAGAAGAA
>NZ_FOZY01000097.1:0-1370 GCF_900116245.1 Methylobacterium sp. yr668
GTGCGCATCCGGCGAAGGCCGCCTTGTTTGGAGGTTTATCGGCGTCCAGCTTTTCGGTGATCTGATCCGGCATCGGTGCTGGCATCGGTGCTGGAGATGCTCGGATGGACGATGCGACCTACGTCCGGCGCCGCCGCTGGAGTCCTCAAGAGAAGCGCGCTGTCGTGACGGAGTCTGTGACCAGCGGCAACGTGATCGCGACGGCCAAGCGCCACGGCATCCAGGCGCAGCAGATCTATCGCTGGCGTGAACGGCTGGAGGCGCGGCCGGCCTGTGGCGCTTTCCTGGCTGTGGCGGTCGCGTCGGATCCAGGGCCGTCCAGTCCGGCACCGCTGTCGGAACCGGTGCCGGCATCGCTGCTGGATGACACGAGCAGGGATCGGGATCCGACATCGCGGCCGGAGCGGTCGCCGCGGGTTGAGATCGTGCTGTCCGCCGGGCGCCGGATCATCGTCGAAGGCGGCGTCGAGGTCGACGCGGTGCTTGCGTTGGCGCGGGGCCTTGAGGGCTTTCGATGATCCCGGTTCCGCTTGGGGTGAAGGTCTGGCTTGCCACTGGCCACACCGATATGCGGAAGGGGTTCGCCTCACTGGCGCTGTTGGCGCAGGAGGTGTTGAAGCGTGATCCGCTCGGCGGCCACGTCTTTTGCTTCCGCGGGCGCCGGGGCGATCTCTTGAAGGTAATCTGGCACGACGGGCAGGCGGCGAGCCTCTACGTGCGACGGCTTGAGAAGGGCCGCTTCCTATGGCCCTCGCCAGCCGACGGGGTCGTCGCGATCACGCCCGCACAGATGGGTTATCTGCTCTCCGGGATCGACTGGCGCAATCCGGTGGAGACCTGGCGTCCGACGGTGATCGGATAGGCCTTTTTGCTTGCGTTTGCAGGAGGATGTGATTCCCTCACCGTCGTGAGCGCCGCCCCTTCATCGCCGACTTCGCCCTCGCTTCCCGCCAATCTGGCGGCGGCTCATGCGATGATCCTCAGCGAGCGCCAGGCCAGGATCGAGGCACAGACTGCAGCGTCCCACGCCGTCGCCGAAGCGCTGAAGGCAAAGGCCGCGGCGTCCTCCACCGAAGCGATGATCGCCCACCTCAAGCTGATGATCCAGAAGCTCAGGCGCGAGCTCTACGGCCAGCGATCGGAGCGCACGGCGCGGCTCATCGACCAAATGGAACTGCAGCTTGAGGAGCTGGAGGCCAAGGCTACGGAGGACGAACTCTCGGCAGAGGCTGCGGCGCTGCAGGCCTCGTTGCCGGCTCCGGCGCTACGCCGCCGTCCATCACGCAAGGCGTTCCCGGAACATCTTCCGCGCGAGCGGGTCGTGATCGCAGCGCCTTCGTCGTGCCCGTGCTGCGGCTCCATGAAGCTGT
>NZ_FOZY01000039.1:0-35740 GCF_900116245.1 Methylobacterium sp. yr668
CAGGAGGGTGACGGCGTGCCGGCCGATGAGGCGTGCGATGGCGTCGGGGTCGCGGTGGGCGCCGGGTGGCGCCAGGACGAGGCGTGCGCCGGTGACGAGGGGGAGGAGGATCTCCCAGACGGCGACGTCGAAGGAGACGGGGGTCTTGTGCAGGATGGTGTCGTGGGCACCGACGCGCAGGTGGTCGGCCATCCAGGCGAGGCGGTTGGCGAGGGCGGCGTGGGTGTTGGCGCAGGCCTTGGGGGTGCCGGTGGAGCCGGAGGTGTGCAGGACGTAGGCGAGCGCGTCCGGGTGGGGGGCGCGGGTGCGGGGCCGGACGGGCCGGGCGCTGTCGTCGTCCGCGTCGGTATCCGGATCGGTATCCGGATCGGCATCCGGATCGGCGTCGAGGACGAGGGGCGCTCGCCCTGCGGCGTCGGCGAGGGCGGGGTGCTGGTCGGCGAGTTCGGGCTGGGTGAGGAGGAGGTCGGCCTCGGCGGCGAGGGCGGCGAGGCGGGCTGGGGGCAGTTCGGGGTTGAGGGGGAGGATGGCGGCGCCGGTCCTGAGGACGGCGAGCCAGGCGGCGGGCAGGTCGCAGGTGCGCTCGAGGAGGAGTCCGACGACGCGCTCGGGTCGGGCGCCGGCGCGGGCGAGGCGTCGGGCGATGGCGGTGGCGCGGGCGTCGAGGCCGGCGCGGGTCAGGCTGGTCCGGGCGTCTGTGACGGCCGGGGCGTCCGGGTCTTGCGCGCGGTGGTCTGCGAAGGCGGCGAGGACGTCGCCGGCGCCGTCCGGGTAGGCCCGGGCGGTCGCGTTCGCCGACCCGATCACCGCCCGGTCGGAGGCCGTGAGCGCGCTCGCCGCGTGAATGGGCCGGTCCGGCGCCGCGACGAGGGCGCGCAGCAGGGCGAGGAACCCGTCGCGCCAGCGCCGGGCGGTAGCGTCCGCGATCAGGCCGGCATCGTACTCGAGCTGGCAATCGATGCCGGTCCCGTCGGCCGCGACGTCGAGGGCGACGTCGAACTTGGCGCTCGCCACGTCGACGTCGATCCGCGCCGCCGCGACCCCCGCGAGGTCGATGGGGGCGGCATCCCGGCTGGGGCGGAAGTTGAACGCCGCCTGGAAGACCGGCGTGGTCGCGGCGTCGCGCGCGATCCCGGTCTCCGCCACGAGGCGCTCGAAGGGGACGTCGTCCTCGGCCAGGAACGCCATCGCCTCGCCGCGCAGCCGCGCGCAGAGATCGCGGAAGCTCCCGCGCGGATCGAGGCGGACGCGGTAGACCTGCGTGTTGACGAGGAAGCCGACGAGGTCCTGCAGCTCGGGGCGGGTGCGGGCGGCGTTCGGCACGCCGACGGCGAAGTCCGTCTGGCTGCTCAGGCGGGCGAGCAGCACCTGCCACGCCGCCAGCAGCGCCACGAAGGGCGGGCACGCCTGCGACCGGCAGAACGCGGCCACCGCGCCGGCGAGGTCGGCGGGCAGGGTGAAGTCGACCCGCCCGCCCGGGCGGTTCGCCAGGGGCTGGCGGGGATAGTCGAGGGGCAGGTCCAGGGCCGGGACGGCGTCGCCGAGGTAGCGGCGCCCGCGCGCGATCGCCGCGGACCCGGCCGCGCCGTCGAACCGGGCGCGCTGCCACGCGGCGAAATCCACGAAGCGCAGGCGCGGGGCGGGCAGCGGCTGCCCGATCCGCGCGGGATCGGCGAGGGCCGCGCGGTAGGCCTGCGCCAGATCCCGGAAGAGCCGCGCCGTCGACCACGCGTCCACCGCGATGTGGTGCATCACCACGAGGAGGACGCGCCCGCCCGCCGGATCCGCCTCCGACAGGACCGCGCGCAGCGGCGGCGCGCGGGTGAGATCGAAGGGGCGGCGGCTCAAGGCGCGCAGCGCCGCGCCCGGGTCACCGTCGAGGGCCGGGACGCGCTCGAGTTCGAACGGCACGTGCGGGTGCAGGATCTGGCGCGGGCCGTCGGCGGTATCCGCCAGCGCCGTGCGCAGGACGTCGTGACAGGCGATCAGGCTCCGGAACGCGCCCTCGAGCGCCGGGACGTCGAGGGGGCCGGTGAGGCGGAAGGCCCGGGCCGAGTGGTAGGCCGGGCTCTCCGGGTCGTAGCGCTGGTGGAACCAGAGCCGCGCCTGCGGGAACGACAGGGGCGCCGGGCCGCCGGCGTGCCGCGGGATGCCGTCGGCCGCCTCGGCGTCCTCCCGCAGCAGGCGGGCGAGGGCCGCGCGCCGCGCCGCGTCGCGCGCGCCGACCCCGGTCACGCGCCCACCCCGGCGAGGCCGGCGCGCTCGGTCTCGCTCAGGCCGGCGAGTTCCAGGCGCAGGCTCGCCGTCTCCTCGATCGCGTCCGGCGGGGCGTAGGTGCCGAGCGCCGCCGCGAGGGTCGCGGGCGTGCTGTGGTCGAAGACCAGGCTCGGGGGGATCTCGACCTTGAGCAGCTTGCGGATGCGCGCCGTCAGCTTGATGACGAGGAGCGAGTTGCCGCCGGCCGCGAAGAAGTCGCCCGCGGCGCCGAGGCGCTCCGCCGGGAGGCCCAGCAGCTCGGCCATGGCGTCGGTGAGCACGGTCTCGAGCGCCGTGCGCGGCGGGACGCCCGTGTCCGCGTCCGGATGAACGTCCGGACGGGGCAGGGCGGCGCGGTCGATCTTGCCGTTGGCCAGCCGCGGCAGAATGTCGAGGCGCAGGATCGGGGCGGGCAGCCACGCGGCGGGCAGGGTTTCGGCCAGCGCCGCGAGGAGCGCGGCGGGTGTCCGCTCGGGATCGGCGACCACGTAGGCCGCGAGTCCGGTCGCGCCGTCCGGCCCCGTGAACGGGCGCACCGCCGCCTGGCTCACGCCGGCGAGGCCCGCCAGCGTGGCCTCGACCTCGCCCGGCTCGACGCGGTGGCCGCGCAGCTTGATCTGGTCGTCGGCCCGCCCGGCGAGCACGAGGCGGCCGCCGGGCAGCAGGCGGGCCCGGTCGCCGGTGCGGTAGAGCCGCCCCGCTCCGAACGGGTTGGGCGAGAACGCGCCCGCGCCGCCGGCCTCCGTGCCCGGGAGGTAGCCGCGGCAGATCTGGGCGCCCCCGAGGTGGAGCACGCCGACCGCGCCGGTCGGCGCGAGCGCGCCCGCCGCGTCGAGGATGTAGGCCTCGCTGCCGGCGAGCACGCGGCTCAGCGGCAGGCTCTCGTCCGGCGGCGCGGTGGCCGCGTCCGGATGCACCAGCACGCCGACACAGGCCTCGGTGGGACCGTAATGGTTGGCGATCCGCGTCGTCGGCGCCGCCGCCCGGATCCGCCGGACCAGGGCGGCCGGCGTCGGCTCGCCGCCGAGCACCAGCAGGGCGGGCAGCGCGGGGTCCTCGACGCCGTCGAGGAGGGCGGCGAGGTGGGACGGGACCAGTTTCGCGCAGGCGACGGCGTTGCCGCGCAGGAAGCGCGCGAAGGCCGGGCCGTCGGCCATCTCGGCCTCGTCGGCGACCACGAGGCAGGCGCCGAGGCGCAGCGCCGCGAACAGCATGGTGTTGCCGAGGTCGGCCGCCACCGTGGAGGTCAGCGCGAAGCGCCCGTGACCGGACAGGTCGAGGGCGTCGATGACGGCCTCCGCGTAGGCGCGGATCTGGGCGTGCTCGATCACCACGCCCTTCGGCGTCCCGGACGAGCCGGAGGTGAAGAGCAGGCAGGCCATGTCGGAGGGGTCGCGGGCCTTGGCGGGGTGCCGGGCCTCACCGAGGCCGTCGAGGATCGCCCCGAGGGCGTGCCGGCCGGCCGCGGGGTCGGCCGAGAGCGCCACGGTCAGCGCGGGCCGGGCGAGCGCGATCAGGCGGTCGCGGCGGGCCTGCGGCCAGGCCGGGTCGAGGGGCAGGTAGGCGCCCCCCGCGCGCCAGACCGCGAGGATCGCCACCACGAGGTCGACGGAGCGCGGCAGGTCCAGGGCGACGACGCGCTCGGGACCGACGCCGCGCGCGGCGAACCAGGCGCCGAGGCGCGCGACGCGGTCCTCCAGCGCGGCGTACGACAGGGTGCGGCCGGCGCCGACGAGGGCGGGGGCGTCCGGCGCCGTCGCCGCGTGGCGGGCGACGAGGACCGGAAGGGTCTCCGCCGGCAGGGCGCGGGCGGCCGGGCGGCCGAAGGCGCGCAGGCGCACCTCCTCGCGCGCGCCGACGAGCGGGTAGGTCGCGAAGGGCGTCGCGGCCTTCGCGGGCAGGCGGGCGAGCAGCGTCTCGACCTGATCGAGCAGGGTCTCCAGGGCCTCCACCGCGTAGCGGCGCGGGTCGGCGTGCAAGGTCAGCGCGGCGAGGTGCCCCTCCGCGTCGAGGGCCGGCTCCAGGCAGAGCTCGAACCCGGCGGGTCCGGGCAGGAGCCGGTCCTGCGCGGCCCCCTGAGCCGCGAGCGCGAAGCCGACCGCGGGGCGGCGGTCGTCGCCGGCCGCGTCGAGGGGGCAGAGTTCCTGGAAGGCGCGGTGCTCGTCGAGCCGCGCGGCGAGACCGGCCGCGGCCTCCGAGACGCTGGTCTCCGGTGGGAGGACGAGGCGCAGGGGCAGCGTCTTGGTGAAGACGCCGACCGTGCCGGCGAAGACCGCGTAGTCGCGCCGGCAATCGTGCGCCCAGCCAGCGAGGATCTCTGTCCGCTCGGCGAGGCGCGCCACGAGCAGCCACCACGCGGCCTGGAGCACGGCCTCGGCGCCGGCCGCGGCGAGGTCCGGCCGGGCCAGCGCCCGCGCGAAGGCGTCCGTGACGGCGGCGTCGACGGCCCGACTCAGCCGGATCGCGGCGGCCGGCTCCTCCACCGCGTCGGCGGCCGACCCTTGGCGATAGGGCAGCCGGAGGGGCGCCGCGCCCGCGCCGATCTGGTCCCGCCAGTAGGCTTGGCCCTCGCCGTCCGCGTCGTCGGCGGCGACCGCCTCGCGCCACTCCGCGTACTGGGCGTAGGTCGCGGCCTCGGGATCGGCGCCGGGTGCCGCGTCGTCCGCGCAGGCGGCCGCGACCTCCGACAGGACGCGGTCGAGGCTGCCGGCATCGACCGCGAGGGCGCTGGCGACGAGGCGCAGCCGCGGCGTCGCGCCCGGCAGGAGGACGGCCGCGAGGGTCTGGCCGCGCTCCGGCGCGAGGCCGACGGTCCCGACGTCTCCCTGCGGCGCGCCGGTATCGAGCGGGATAGCGGGCGCGCCGGCCTCGGCCTGCCGCAGGCCGCGGAAGCCCGGTTCGCGCACGAAGGCGGTGCGCAGGACGTCGTGGCGGGCGGCGACCGCGGCGAGGCCGCGGCGGAGGCGGTCCGCCTCGACCGGCCCGGGCAGGTCGATCTCGGCGACGAGATTCGGCGCGGTGCCGGTCTCGTCGAGGCAGGCGCGCTGCTCGGGGGTCAGCGCCCGGGTCGGCGCCGCCGCGAGGGAGGCCGGCGCCCCGGTCATCGCCGCGCCGGTCATCGCCGCGCCGGTCATGCCGCCGCTCCCGTGACCGCGCCGCGCTCGATCATGTCGCCCATGGCGACGACGATCCGGCGCGGCCCCTCGTAGGGGTCGCGGGCATGGGCGGCGAGCATGTTGTCGAGCATCACGACGTCGCCGGGGCGCCAGTCGAAGCGCACGGCGATCGCCTCGTAGAGGCGGCCGACCTCGTCCATCACCGCGTCCTCGATCGGCGTGCCGTCGCCGTAGAGCACGTCGCGCGGCATCCGCTCCGGCCCCACGAGGCCGAGGAGGTCGGTGCGCACCTCGGGGTCGAGGCAGCGCGGGTGGTGCAGCTGCACTTGGTTGAAGAACGACTTCTCGCCGGTCAGCGGGTGGGTGACCACCGCCGGGCAGCGCGTGCGGGTCTGGAGCGTGTCCGCGTCGAGCCACGCGAAGTCGACGCCCTCGGCCCGGCAGCGCGCCTCCACGGCCGCGCGATCCTCGGTGTGGAAGAACCGGCGCCAGTCGACGTCGAAGCGCTCCGTGAAGGTGCGGACGTAGATCAGCCCCAGGCGCTCGAAGCGGTCGGCGATCGCCGGCGGCAGCTGCCGGTACAGCGCGCGGCAGTCGACGATGGGCGTCGCGCCGCCCACCGGCGACGGCTGCTGGCAGAAGAACCACTGCTTGCGCGGCCAGGCATGCAGGTGGCTGCTCTCGTTGTGGTAGAGGATCATCTCCCGCTCGGGATAGGGCGTCGAGCGGTAGGTGTTCTTCCCGCCCTCGTTCTTGGGCAGGTCGCCGTACCCGCCGTAGAGGCCGGGCTGGAGCGCCTCGGCGAAGGCCTCGAATTCCTGCGGGGTCGCGATGCCGAAGCCGCGCAGCAGCAGGCCGGCGTGGCGGCGCAGCTTGCCCTCGACCCAGTCGCGCTGGGCGGTCGCCCAGGCCACCGCGTCGACGTCGGCCGACAGCGGCTCGATCACGAGGGGGAAGTCGCGCCCGGGCGCCAGGGTCGAGAGGCGGGCCGGCTCGCCCGCGGCGGCGGCGGGTTTGCCGGCGCCCAGTCCCTTGAGCTTGTCGAGCTTCGCTTCCAGGCGGCCGGTGCGCGGGAGCGACGGGGCGGTGTTCGACATGACGGGGTCCTCCGGGTCTCGTGAGGGCGGGAGCGCGGGCAGAAGGTCGGGCCGGTCGGGCAGCAGGGTCGGGAGCGGGGCCGCGGGCGCGGCGGCTGCGGCGGCGAGCAGGGTCGCGTAGGCCTCCGCGAGGCGCGCGACGCGTTCGGGGGTGAACAGGGCCGTGGCGAAGACCCACTCGGCCGCGATCCCGCCCCCCGGCGCGGGCGGGTCGAGGAAGAGCGCCATCTCGAATTTCGAGCCGTGCGCGCTGGCCGCCCGGGCCTCGGCCGCGAGCCCCGGGACACCGAAATCGCCGGGCGGCGCGTTCTGCATCACGAACAGGGCCTGGACGAGGGGTGGCCGGGCGCGGGCGCGCGGGATGTCGAGGGCGTCGACGATCCGGTCGAAGGGCAGGGTGGCGTGCTCGAAGGCGGCGAGGACGTCCTCGCGGACGCGCTCGATCAGCGCGGCGAAGGACGGGGCGCCGTCGAGGCGCGCCCGGATCGGCAGCACGTTGACGAAGAAGCCGATCAGCCCGGCCAGATCGGGGTGCGGCCGCCCCGCGACGTCGGTGCCGACCACGAAGCGTTCGGCCCCGCTCAGCCGATGGAGCAGGGCCTGGAAGCCCGCGAGCAGCACGACGAACGGCGAGGCGCCGCGCGCCCGGCCCAGCTCCGCCAGGCGGGCGACCAGCGGCCCCGGCAGTTCGAAGCGGATGGAGCCGCCGGCCTGCGACGGGACCGCCGGCCGCGGCCGGTCCGTCGGCAGGGGCAGCAGGGCGGGCACCTCCGCGAGGTGCCCGCGCCAGAACGCGGTCTCGGCCGCCGCCGCGCGCTCCACGGCCGCCCGGTGCCAGCGCGCGAAATCCGCGTACTGGACGGGGAGGGGCGGCGCCTCCGCGCCGCGATAGGCGGCCCCGAGTTCGGAGAGCAGCACGCCGACCGACCAGCCGTCGCCGACGAGGTGGTGGAGGGCCAGGACGAGGCGGTGATCGTCGGCGGCCAGGCGCAGGAGCCGGGCGCGCAGGAGCGGCGGCACGGCGAGGTCGAACGGCGCGGCCGCCTCCGCGGCCTCGCACGCGGCGACCCGGATCTCGCGGGCGCCCGGATCGAGGCCGGTGAGGTCGTCGACGGGCACGTCGAGGGCGACCGCCTCGGCGATCCGGGGCTCCGGAAGGCCGTCCTCGCCGGTCGGATAGCCGGTCCGCAGCACGTCGTGCCGGGCGACGACCCGGCGCAGGGCCGCGGCGAGCCGGTCGGGCTCCAGCGGGCCTCCGAACCGGATATGTCCGACCATGACGTAGGCGCCGCGCCCGGCCGGGTCACCGAGCCGCTCGGCCAGCCAGAGCCGCTGCTGGCCGAGCGACAGCAGGGGCGGGCCCGCGCGCGGCAGGAGCGCGGGCGCCGGCACCGCGTCGCGGGGCAGCGCGTCGATCCGCGCCGCGAGGTCGGCGAGGGTCGGGGCCGCGAACAGGTCGCGCAGCGGCAGGGCGACCCCGAAGGCGGCGCGGACGCGGTCGACGGCGCGCATCGCCAGGAGCGAGTGGCCGCCGAGTTCCAGGAAACCGCGCCCGCGCGAGACCTCGTCGAGGCCGAGGAGATCGCACCAGATCGCCGCGAGGGCGCGCTCCGTCGCGCTCCGGGGCGGCTCATCCGGCGACGGGGCACCCTGCGGGCGCCGGTAGAGGTGGAGGGGGGTGAGGTCGCCGGCCGCGAGGCCGTCCCGGCACGCGCCGCGCCGGAGCTTCCCGCTCGTGGTCTTGGGCAGGGTGCCCGGCGCCAGCAGGGCCACGAGTTCCGCCGGCTCGGCCAGCACCTCCGCCAGCGCGGCGTCGACCGCGGCGGCGATCTCCGGCGCGCGGGCGGCGGCGCTCCGGCCGATCTCGGCGGCGATCCCGATCGCCTCGCCCGCCGGACCCTCGACCGCGAAGGCCGCGACCCGCCCCGGGCGGAGGGCCGGCACGCGCGCCTCGACCGCCGTCTCCACGTCCTGCGGATAGACGTTGTGGCCGCGCAGGATGATGAGGTCCTTGGCGCGCCCGGTGACGAAGAGCTCGCCGCCGTCCAGGAAGCCGAGGTCCCCGGTCCGCAGCCAGGTCGCGCCGTCGCGGGGCACGAAAGTCGCGCGGGTCGCCTCCGGGTTGTTCCAGTAGCCGCGCGCGACGCAGGGGCCGCTGAGCCAGATCTCGCCGACCGTCCCGTCGGGGCAGGGGAGGCCCGAGCGCGGGTCGACGATCCGCAGGTGCTCGGGCCGGACCGGCCGGCCGCTGCTCGCGAGGGCGGTGCCGGCCTCGTCGGCGACGGCGCGGCCGGCCGCCAGCGCCGCCGGCGCCACGCTCAGCCGGCGCCACGGCGTGCCCAGGGGCTTGGCCGCGACGAGGAGGGTCGCCTCGGCGAGGCCGTAGGCGGGGCTGAGCGCCGTCGGCGCGAAGCCCGCCGGGGCGAAGCGCGCGGCGAAGCGGGTGAGGGTCCGGGGCCGGATCGGCTCGGCACCGCTGTAGGCGACGCGCCACCCGGCGAGGTCGAGCCCCGCCAGCGCGGCAGCGCCGACGCGCTCGCAGGCCAGCCGGTAGGCGAAGTCCGGGCCGCCGCTGATCGTGCCGCCATGCGCGCCGATCGCCTCGAGCCACGAGGCGGGCCGGGCGAGGAAGGCCTGCGGGCTCATCAGCACGAGCGGCGCGCCGGCGAAGATCGGCTCGATCAGCCCCGCGATCAGGCCCATGTCGTGGTAGAGGGGCAGCCAGGAGACGAAGACGTCGTCCGGGCCGGGCGCGATCGCCTCGGCGAGCCAGCGGGCGTTGGCGACGATGTTGCCGTGCGTGACCTCGACGCCCTTGGGATTCGCGGTCGAGCCCGACGTGTACTGCAGGAAGGCGAGGGTCTCGGGCGGGCACGGGACCGGCCGCCACGCCTCCGCCCCGGCGCTGCCGACCGCGTCGACACAGACGATCGCGCTTACGGAGCTGCCCGCGCAGGTCGCCGCCACGGTCTCGCGGTTCGCCCGATCGGTCAGGACGTGGCGCGGTGCCATGTCGGCGATCATCAGGGCGAGGCGGGCCGCGTGGTGCGGATCCCGCGTCTCCGGCGGGAAGGAGGGCACGGCGACGAGGCCCGCGTAGAGGCAGGCGAAGAACGCCACGACGTAGTCCGGCCCGCTCGGCAGGGCGATGAGCGCCCGCGCGCCGGGCTCGGCGTCGCGCTGGAGGCGCGCCGCGAGGGCGCGGACCCGCCGGTCGAGCTCCGCGTAGTCGAGGGACGCCCCGACCGCGCGCCCGTCCGTGAGGAAGCGAAGGGTCAGCCGGTCGGGCGTGGCGGCCGCCCGCGCCCGCAGGATCGCCACGAGGCTGTCGTCCGGCGCGGGCCGGTGCGGCGACGGCGCGCGGTGCGCGCGGCCCACGTGCAGGCTCTCGTGCAGGCTCACGCGCCGGCTCCCGCCTGACGGCCGCGCGGCGCGGCGGCGCGGTGCTCCACCACGAGGCCGCGCTCGAGCTTCACGACCTGGTCGGCCCGGTCGAACCAGCGGTCGTCGTGGGTGACGACGAGGATCGTCCGGCCCTCGGCGGCGAGCTCCGGGAGGAGCGTCTCGTAGAAGGCCGCCCGGGAGTCGGGATCCTGGTCGGCGGCCCACTCGTCGAAGATCATGACGGGCCGGTCCTCCAGGCAGGCGACCAGGAGGGCGAGCCGCTTGCGCTGGCCCGTCGAGAGATCGCGGGTCGAGAAGCCCCCGTCCCGGAGGCTGACGCGGCCGTCGAGGCCGAGGCGCGCCAGCCACGCGCGCGCCTGCGGCTCGCGCGCGGCGTCCGGCCGGCCGAGCAGCGTCTCGAACAGGTGGAAATCGGAGAAGACGGCCGCGACGTGCGCGCGGTAGCCGGCGAGGGCCGCGCCCGCCACCGGGCGGCCGTCCAGGCACAGCGTCCCGCCGGTCGGCGGGTGCAGGCCGGCGATCACCCGGGCGAGGCTGGTCTTGCCGGAGCCGTTGCCGCCGACCAGGAAGGTGATCTCCCCGGGGCGCAGCGTCAGGTCGACCGGGCCGAGGTCGAAGCGGTCGCCGGTCTGCGGATCGGCCCGGTGATGGGTCACGCCCCGCAGGGTCACGGTGGCGTCGCGCCGGGGCGCGGCCGGGCCTGTCCCCGGATCGCCGACCGGCTCGGGCGGCAGCTCGGCGAAGGCCGCCTCGATCCGCCGCGCGCCGACGCGGGCGAGGTTGACGAGCGGCATCGTGTTCAGCACCGCCTCGAGCGGCCCCATCAGGTAGAGCAGGGCGATGACGTACCCGGTCGTCACCGCCGGGCTCTGCGCGCCGGTCCCGGGGACGAACAGCGCGAGCCCGATCAGGGCCAGGAACAGGATGCGGCCCCAGCCCGCCGCCAGAGCGAGGAGGGCGAGGCCGCGCCGGCGGTGGTCGGCGACGCGGGCGATCGCGGTCGCCAGGACCGCGTCGAGGAAGTGGCGCCCCTTCTCCCGGTTGAGGCGCAGCTCCTTGGCGCCGCCGTGCAGCGCCTGGAAATGTCCGACGAGGCGGTCCTGCTCCGCCCCGGCCCGGGCGAGGTGGCGCGTGACGCGGCCGTAGCAGGCGGAGTAGCCCACGGCCCCCAGGGCGATCGTGAGGGCCGAGGCCAGGAACAGGGGGAACGACAGGTAGCCGAGATAGGCGAGGGTCGCCGCGACCACCGCGCAGTTGGTGACGAGCACGGGCAGCGCCGTGAGGAAGTTGGCGACCTGGTTGGCGTCCTCGGTCACCAGCGCCTGCACCCGGGCGCTCCCCACAGCCTCGAGATCCGCGAACGCGGCGGCCTGGACGCGCGCGGCGATCGCGGACCGGAGATCGGCGAGCCCGCGCTGCCCGAGATCGGCGAAGAGGGCGCGCGAGACGACGAGCGCCGCGCAGGCGAGGAGGGCGGTCGCCGCGAAGGCGGCGACCCGGTCGGCCCGGGCGGGCTCGGACGCGTGGAGCGCCCCGTTGATGAGCACGATCAGGCCCGTCGTGGCGATCCCGCCGACGAGGCTCGCCGCGCCGGCCAGCACGAGCCGGGCGCGGGCGCCCCGCGCGAGGGCGCGCCACAGCGCGGTCCCTGGCGCGGACCCGGGCTCCGCGAAGGCGAACGCCGCCGCCATCACTGCGCGCGGCCGGCTTGCGCCATCGCCACCACGACCTTGCGCGGGCCCTTGAAGGGTGTCCGCGCGTGGGCGGTCAGCATGTTGTCCAGCATCACCACGTCGCCGGACTGCCAGGGGAAGACGACGGTGTGCGCGGCGAGCACGGCGCGGATCGCGTCGAGATCCGCGTCGGGGATCGGGCTGCCGTCGCCGTAGTAGACGTTGCGCGGCAGGTCCGGCTCGTCGACGAGGTCGAGGAGGGTCGCGCGCACCTCCGGCTCGAGGTTCGAGACGTGGAACAGGTGGGCCTGGTTGAACCACACCGGCTCGCCGGTCTCGGGGTGGCGGGCGGTGCCCTGGCAGACCTGCCGGGTGCGGAGGTCGCCGTCCGGCTTCCACTCGCAGGTGATCCCGTGGCCGGCGCAGTACGCCTCGACCGCCCCCCGGTCCTGCGTGCCGAACACCTGCTCCCAGGCCACGTCGAGCCCGTTGCCGTAGTTGCGCACGTACATCAGGCCCCGCTCGGCGAAGCGCGCGCGGATCGGCTCGGGCACGGCGCGGTAGATGGCGCGGCTGTCGGCCAGCGGCGTCTCGCCCCCCTCGGGCGCCGCCTGCTGGCAGTAGAACCAGATCTTCATCGGCCAGTCGCGGGCGTAGGCCTGCTCGTTGTGCAGCGGGATGTGCTGGTGGGGCGGGTACTCGGTCGAGGTGTAGACCCCCTGGGTCACGGCGCTGCGCGGCGTCGAGCCGAACTCGTAGCTCAGGAGGTCGTGGCCGAAGCCCGCCGCGAAGCTGCGGAACGCGTCGGGCCCGTCGAGGCTGAAGCCGCGGAGCAGCAGGCCGCCCGCGGCGTGGAGGTGCGCCTCGGCCGCGGCCCGGATCGCCGGCAGCGCGTCCGCGAGCGCCGCGCCCGCGGCGCCCTCCGGCGGCGTGACCAGGAGCGGCAGAGGACCCTCGTCCCGCAGGGGCTTGGTCACGAGTTCCATCACGGCGTCCTCCATGGTGACATCCCGTTCGTTCGCGCCGCCGGCCCGCGCGCCGCCGATGGGCGGGCGCGGCCGCCTCAGGCCGCGGCCTCGGCCCGCGCGCCGATCCGCCGGCCGACGAGGTCGAGCACCGGCCCCCGCCGCGCGTGGATGAAGAAGTGGTCGCCCTCGAACAGCGCGAGGTCGAAGGGGCCGCGCGTCTCGCGGCCCCAGGCCTCGAGGTCGGCGCGGGCGACGTCGTCCCGCGTCCCGCCGAGCGCCTGGATCGGGCAGTCCAGCGCCGGGCGCGCCGCGTAGGTGTAGGCGCCGCGCAGCCGGAAATCGGCCCGGAGCACCGGCAGCACCAGGGCCATCAGGGCGGGATCGGCCAGCGCCTCCGGCGGCGTCGCGCCGTAGGCGGACAGCGCGTCGCGCAGGTCCGCGTCGCTGCGCGGGCGGCGGAAATACGCCCCGTCGCACACCGCCGGTCCGGCGCATCCGGAGGCGAACAGCGCGCGCGGCGCCGCGATCCCGCGGTCGCGGAGTTCGTGCGCCAGCTCGAAGGCGAGCAGCGCGCCCAGGCTATGGCCGAACAGCGCGTAGGAGCCCGTGACGGAACCGGCGACCTCGTCCGCGAGGCGCCGCGTCAGCGCCCGCGGGTCGGTGCAGGGCGCCTCGCCGATCCGGGAGCCGCGCCCCGGCAGCTCGACGGGCCTGACGTCGACCGCGTCGGGCAGGCCGCGGCGCCACTGCGCGAACACCGCGGCGCTCGCCCCCGCGTAGGGCAGGCAGAACAGCCGGACTCGTCCCGGCACGGTCACGCCCGCGCGCCGCCCGCGTCCCGCTCCTGAGCCTCCATGTGTCGGCGCAGGCTCAGGGGCCGCATGTCGGTCCAGACCTCGTCGATGTAGGCTAGGCAATCGGCCTTCGCGCGCGGATCGCCCACGGCGCGCCACCCGTCAGGGATGTCGCGGTAGCTCGGCCAGATCGAGTATTGCTCCTCGTGATTCACCACCACGTAGAACAGCGTATCTTCGCGATCGAACGCCATCGATGCATCCCGTTCAGGTGAAAGCTGCGAGCTGCCTCGCCAATGAATCAATGAACTTCGCTTGTCGGCGCATAACATGGCCGAAAGATCGCCGGACTCAAGGGCCCTTTTACATATTTGAAATGTTCTAATTTAATTCATTACTGCTCGATCGTCAGAAGTGTTTCCGGAGACCTTGAATCACTGTGGCGGTTCGCGCTACGCAGTGCGGCCGGCGGGTGCGGCCGGCGGGTGTTCTGTGGTCCGGGGCTTGGCGGGGGACGCGGTCAGTGGCGTGTGCGCGAACCAGCTTCCGGTCGCCTGCGAGCGGTCCCGCCGGGGGAACGCGCGGCTCCCCCGAGGGAGGCGCCGCCCCCGTGCGCCGCGGCGGCGAGGATCGCCGCGCATCCCGGCGCGCACCCCGTCGTGCGGACGAGGAGACGATCGGATGACCGCGCGCGCCGCACCGCTCTGCGACGTCATCGGGGTCGGCTTCGGGCCCTCGAACCTCGCCCTGGCGATCGCCCTGGCCGAGACCCCGGCGGCGCGCGGCCTCCGGTACCGCTTCCTGGAGCGGCAGCCGCACTTCCGATGGCACGGCGGCATGCTGCTGCCGGGCAGCGACATGCAGATCTCGTTCCTCAAGGACCTCGTCACGCTCCGCAACCCGACGAGCCCGCTGACCTTCGTGAACTACCTGCACAGCCAGGGTCGACTGCACGATTTCATCGATCTCGGGACGTTTCATCCCAGCCGGATCGAGTTCAACGACTATCTCCGGTGGGTGGCGGACCATTTCGCCGACCGGTGCGACTACGGCGAGACCGCGGTCGCGGTGGAGCCCGGGCCGGGACCGGACGGGACGGTCGAGACCCTGTGGGTCGTCACCCGCGACGCCGCGGGCCGCGAGATCCGCCGCCAGACGCGCGACCTCGCCCTCGCGGTGGGCGGCGCCCCGCACGTGCCCGCCGCCTTCGCCGCCCTGGCGCGCGATCCCCGGCTCTGCCATTCGAGCCGCTACCTCGACCACGTCGACCGGCGCGGCCCGGGCAGCCCGCTCGACCTGTCGCGCCCGGGCGCCCGCGTGGCGGTGATCGGCGGCGGCCAGAGCGCCGCCGAGATCGGCCACGATCTCCACGCCCGCTTCCCGCAGCTGCAGGTCGATCTCGTCTTCCGCGGCCACGCCCTCCGACCGTCGGACGCGACGCCGTTCGTCAACGAGATCTTCCACCCCGACCGCACCGACTTCGTGTACGCGCAGCCGAGCGAGCGGCGGGCGGCGATCGTGCGCAGCTACCGCAACACGAACTACGCGGTGATCGACGCCGACCTGCTCAAGGCGCTCCACGTCATCGTCTACCGGGAGAAGGTCTCCGGGCCGCAGCGCCTGCACCTCCGGCCGCGCAGCGAGATCCTCTCGGCCGTCGGCGACGCAAGCGGGATCAGGCTGCGGACCGTCGACCGCTACGCCGAGGTCGAGGCGGAGCGCAGCTACGACGGCATCGTCCTGGCGACCGGGTACGCGCGCGACCCGAACCCGGCGATCCTCGAACCGCTCGCGCCCTACCGCGACGGGCCGGACCTGGCGCGCGACTACCGCGTGCCGACCCGCCCCGGCTTCGTCCCGCGCATCTACGTCCAGGGCTACTCGGAGACCTCGCACGGTCTGAGCGACACCCTGCTCTCGGTCCTGCCGGTCCGCGCGCAGGAGATCGTCGACAGCCTGCTCGATCAGGACGGGCACGGGGGCGCGGTCGCCCCGGCGCGCGCGCCCGCCGCCGGCGGGATCCGCGCCTGGGAGCGGCAGGGAGCGCATCCATGAGGCTCGCCGTCCCGCGGACCGGCCGGGCGCGGCGCGCGGAGGCGTGCCGCGGGTTGATCCGCCGCCCGCTCGCCCGAGTCGGCGCACGGGTCGGCGCATGGGTCGGCGCATGGGGATGAGCCGCCCGCGCGGCGATCGTCGCGCCCTCCTCGCCGGCCTCGCCGCGGGCGTCCTGGGTCTCGTCCCGGGCGGCTTCGCCGCGTCCCTCGCGGGCGCGTCCGAAGACCCGCGGCGCGCGGAGACGGGCGGCGCGCCCGCCGCCCGCGTGGTCGCCCTCGACGGGTTGTTCGCCGAGACGCTCCTCGCCATCGGCCTCGTGCCGGTGGCGATCGCCAACCGGCCGCTCTACGAGAAGCTCATCGCGCAGCCGCCCCTGCCGGACTCGGTCCTCGACCTCGGACCGCTGCAGGAGCCGAACCTCGAGTTCCTCAGCCTGATCGCCCCCGATCTCATCCTCGCCGCGCCGTGGCAGGCGCAGATCCAGGTCGCGCTGACCCGGATCGCCCCGGTCGTGGCGCTGCCCATCGTTGCGGGCGCGCGGGAGCCGATCGACCACCTCGACGCGCTGACCCGCGACCTGGGGGACCGCGTCGACCGCGCCGCGGCGGCGCGGGCGCTGGTCGCCGGGACCGACGGGGCGCTCGCCGAGGCCCGGGCCGCGCTCGCGGGCCGGACCGGGCGCCCGGTCTACATCTGCCGCTTCCGCGACGACGGGCGGCAGCTGGCCGTCTTCGGCACGCGCAGCACCGTCGGCGCGGTCGCCCAGCGCCTCGGCCTGACCAATGCCTGGACTGGCCGGCAGAGCGGCGCGGGCACGGTGCTCGCCGCGGTCGAGGACCTCGCGGAGGTGCCCGACGCGACGCTGATCCACTTCGACCGCGGCGCCGAGACCGCGCGCGCCCTCGGGCGCCTCGACGACAGCCCGCTCTGGCGGGCGCTGCCCGCCGTGCGCGCCGGCCGCGTGATCCGCATGCCGGTCGTCCATCCGAACGGCGGCCTGCCCTCGGCCGCGCGCTTCGCCCGTCAGGTCGCCGCGGCGCTCGGGAAGGCCCCGGCGTGAGCGCGGCCGGGGCCGGAGCGCGGCGGGCGCGAGCCGACGGGGCCGGGGCCTCGCCGCTCTGGCGCGGGGCGGGGCTCCTCGCCCTCGCGCTGGCGGTGAGCGCCGCGCTGCTGCACGCCAACCTGGCGGCCGTCCTGCCGCCCGGGCAGTGGTGGGCCGCCCTGCTCCACCCGACCGACGGCGACATGCCGCAGCTCGTCCTGCGCGACAGCCTGCTGCCGCGCCTCGCCATGGCGGTCCTGGCGGGCGGCGGCCTCGGCCTCGCCGGCGTGCTGTTCCAGCAGGTGCTCGACAACCCGCTGGCCGAGCCCGGCACCCTCGGCGTGTTCGCGGGCGCGAAGCTCGCCCTGGCCCTCGCGACGCTGTGGTGGCCGGCCCTCCTGATCTACGGCTACGAGCCCGTCGCGGGCGCCGGGGCGGCCCTGTGTACGGGCCTCGTGCTGCTGCTGAGCGGGCGCAGCGGCTACGCGCCGTCCACCGTCATCCTCGCCGGACTGGTGGTCGGGCTGTCCGCCGAGGCCGCCAACCGGATGCTGGTGCTCGCGCATTTCGACGCGCTCTCCGACCTCTACGCGTGGCAGGCCGGCGCGCTGAACCAGAACAACTGGGACGGCGTCCGCGGCCTCGTCCCGCGCCTCGCCCTCGCGGCCCTCGCGGCCGGCCTGCTGGCGCGCCCGCTGACCCTGATCGAGCTCGGCGATGCCGGGGCGCGGGGCCTCGGCGTCTCCACCGCCGGCACGCGGCTCGCCGCCCTCGCCCTCGGCGTCGCGGTCGGCGCCAGCGTGACCGGGTATCTCGGGGTGATCGGCTTCGTCGGCCTGGCGGGGCCGGCCATCGCCCGCTACGGCGGCGCCCGCCGGCTCCGCGACCGCCTGCTCTGGGGGCCGGTCGCCGGGGCGGTGCTGCTCGTCCTGACCGATCAGCTCGTGCAGCGACTCATCGGCCGCAGCGGTGTCCCGACCGGCGCCGTCACCGCCCTCGTCGGCGCACCCCTGCTGGTCGGCCTCATCCTGGGCCTGCGCACGGCGCGCGAGGCGCCGCCGGCGCCGGGGCCTATCCCGGTCCGTCTCGCCCGGCCGTGGCCCGCCATCGGGGCGCTCGCGATCCTGGCCCTCGCGGCCGTCGGCCTGTCGCTCACCCTGGGGCGGGATGCCCAGGGCTGGCTGTGGAGCCCCGATCCGGGCGCCCTCCTGGCCTGGCGGGCGCCGCGCGCGCTGGCCGCCCTGGGGGCCGGGGCCATGCTCGCCTACGCGGGCGGGCTGCTGCAGCGGCTGACCGGGAACCCCCTCGCGAGCCCCGAGCTGTTCGGCGTCTCCGCGGGCGCGGCCCTGGTGGTGGTGCTCGTCCTGTTCCTCGCCCCCGGCCTCGGCCCGGCCGCGATGCTGGCCGCCTCCGCGGCGGGCGCGCTCGCGACGCTGCTGGCGGTCCTGGCCCTGGGCCGCCGGGCGCGCTACGCCTCCGCCCGGATCCTGCTCGTCGGCGCGGCCCTCACCAGCCTGATCGGCTCGGTGATCGCGCTCCTGCTCGCCACGGCCGACCCGCGGACTGCCGCCCTGCTGACGTGGCTCTCGGGCTCGACCTACAACGCCACCGGGACCGAGGCCGGGCTCGCCTGCCTCGGCGCGGCCCTGGTGCTCGCGGGCACGCCGCTGCTCGCGCGCTGGCTCACGATCCTGCCGCTCGGGGCGGAGACGAGCCGGGCCGTCGGGCTCCAGGTCGCGCGGGCGCGCCTGACAGTCCTGTCGGTCGCCGCGATCCTGACCGGCGCCGCGACCCTGCTCGTCGGCCCCCTGAGCTTCGTCGGGCTGATGGGGCCGCACCTCGCCCGCAGCCTGGGCTTCAGCCGGGCCGCCGAGCAGCTGGTGGCGGCGACGCTCGCCGGCGGCCTGATCATGGTGCTGGCCGACTGGCTCGGGCGCGTCGCGGCCTTCCCGTGGCAGTTGCCCGCCGGCCTCGTCGCGACGGTTCTCGGGGGCGCCTATTTCGTCTGGCTGATGCTGCGCCGATGATACTGTCCCCGCTGAACGCCCTGTTCGTCGGCCCCCTCGAGGGCTACCGGGATCGGATCGTGTCCGCGGAGGATCCGCGCCCCTCCGTGAGGGGCGCCGACCTGCTCGATCCGCGCGTCCTGACCGACCAGCTCGACCGGTTCGCCCGCACCTTCGCGGCGCCGGAGCCCCGCGCCGTCGCGTCGATCTGGGCGAAGCAGCACTTCTCGATGCTGGTGGTGCCCGCGCTCGCCGCCAACATCGTGCTCGACCTCGTCCTGCCCGTGGCCCTCGACGCCGTCGAGATCGTCCCGGACGACGGCGGGCTGACGCGGGCGCTCAAGCTGCGCGACCCCGCCGCGGGGAGCGACGGGCCCGGCGGGCAGACCCAGGAGAGGGCGCCGGCGGATCGCTTCGGCGCGCTGATCGACGAGCACCTGGCGCCCCTGGTCGGTGCCCTGGCAGCGGTCTCGGGCGTGGCGCCGCGCGTGCTGTGGAGCAATGCCGGCAACATCTTCGAGTTCGTGGTGCGCCGCACCGAGGGGCTCCCGCAGGCGGGCCGGACCGGGCACGCGGCCGCCGCGAGCGTCCTGACGAGCCGCCGCCGGTCCGGCGCGCCCAACCCGCTGTTCGCGCCGATCCGCTACGTTCCGGAGGGGGGGGACGCGCCGGCGGGCGCGCCGCCGCGTCGGGTGCGGAAGGTCTGCTGCCTGCGCTACCTCATCCCCGACCAGAGCCTCTGCGGCGCCTGCCCCCTGCCGGCACGCCCCGAAGCGGGTCCGGCGGGAACGGACGGCCCGAGGAGGCCCGCATGAACGGTCCCGATGCGCCGGTCGTCGCGCGGCCGCGGGGCGCGCCGACGGCGGAAGCCGCGGGCGCCCCCCCGCTCTTCACCCTGCAGGGCGCGAGCTTCAGTCTCCCCGAACGCACCCTGCTGCATCCCCTCGACCTCGTGATCCAGCCGCGGCAGGTGGTGGGCCTGATCGGCCATAACGGGTCCGGCAAGTCGACCCTGATCAAGCTGCTGGGCCGCCAGCAGGCGCCGACCGCCGGCCGGATCGCGTTCGCGGATCGCGCCCTCAGTGCCTGGGAGGACCGCGCCTTCGCGCGCGAGGTCGCCTATCTGCCGCAGGCGCTCCCGCCGGTCCCGGGCATGACCGTGCGCGAGCTCGTGGCGCTGGGGCGCTATCCCTGGCACGGCGCCCTCGGCCGCGTCGCCGACCGGGATCGCGAGGCGGTCCGGCGGGCGCTCGCCGCCACCGGCGTCGCCGCCTTCGCGGACCGCTTCGTCGACACGCTCTCGGGCGGTGAGCGGCAGCGCGTCTGGCTCGCGATGATGATCGCGCAGGAGCCCGCCTGCCTGCTGCTCGACGAGCCGATCTCGGCCCTCGACGTCGCCCACGCCGTCGAGATCCTCGCCCTCGTGCGCGATCTGGCCCATCGTGACGGGCTCGGCGTCGTGGTGGTCCTGCACGACGTGAACATGGCGGCGCGCGTCTGCGACCGCATCCTGGCGCTGCACTCGGGACGCCTCATCGCGGACGGCCCGCCCGGCACGCTGATGAACCCCGACACGCTGCGCGCCGTGTACGACATCCCGATGGGCGTCATGCCGCATCCGGATACCGGTCGGCCGCTGAGCTACCTGCGCGGATCGTAGGCCGGCGCGCGACGACCAGCTGCTCGCGATCCGGCACGCTCGGACCCAGGGTCCGAGCGCGAATCGGCCGGACACTCGGGTGGCGGCGCGCCGCGGACCTCGTCGCCGCCCGGCGGTGACCTCGTGTCGTCTGGACGATCGAGGCGTCGGGAAGAGCGCGGCCGTTGCGGCGGCTCCAACAACGCTGGCGGGGACGGAGGGATTCCGAGACGGTGACCGGCCCCCGCGGGGTGGTCCTGTGTCAGGCTTGGGCGCGATCGGAGTGGCGGCTCGGGGCGGTTTCCTGCCGGTGCGCTTACCGACGGCATTGGTTGAGACGCGGACAGAACCGCCGCGAAGCACCCGGCACCGCGGTCTTGAGATGATAGATTATATACAATAACCCTCCGGATCCGCAGTCTGCGCTCCGAGATGGCGCGCTGCGTGCCGAGGCTACGCATGCAACCGTTCTTCTCGACAGAGGGAATTCACCCCAAGGACGCGTTCCGGCGCTGGCGCGAGACGATCTGCGAGCGATTGATCCCGATCGACCAGCAACCCCTTCACGGGGTTCCGTTTCAGGGCAGGCTGGACGTCACCAGCATCGGGCCTGTGCCGATCTCCAAGATGGCACACACCGCCATGCGGACTGAAGCGACCCCCGACGCGATCCGGCGCTATGGGCAGCCCGACCGCCTCTACGCGTCCTTGAAGCTCTCGGGCCAGGACGCCATCCAGCAAGGCGATCGGGAGGCTGTATTCCGGACGGGCGACTTCGTCGTTATCGACGCACGCCCGGCCGTCTGCGAGGCCGACACGGGCATCTCCCTCGTCATCGATCTGCCGCGCGAGCGCTTCGAGGCCATGCTGGGCCCGTCCCGGCTGTACTGTGCACTCACGGTCGGCGCGGACCTCGCCTCCACGACCCTGGCAAACACCTTCCTCCAAGAGCTGGTGCGCATGGGCGATCAGCTCACGCCCGACGCGGCCGCGCGCATGGCGGCGATCGGAACGGACCTGATCATAGCGAGCCTCGCCGAACGGATGGCGCAGGAGGTACCCCGTTCCGTCCACGGCAACGTCACGGTCCAGCGCGCCAAGGCCTATGTCGAGGCGAACCTGAGCGACCCGAACCTGGATCCGCCGCAACTCGCTGCCGCGATGGGCGTGTCGCTGCGCCGGCTCCAGGAACTGTTCCACGAGCGCGGCCGGCACATCTCCGACTACATCTGGGGACGCCGCCTGGAGGCGGCAGCCAAGCGCCTGGGCGATCCGGCCTGCGCCCACCTGTCGATCGGCATGCTGGCGTACGGCTGCGGTTTCAGCAGCCAGGCGCATTTCGCGCGCCGCTTCAAGGATCGCTACGGCATGAGCCCGCGTGACTACCGGCAGGCGCACAGCCGAGACACGCAACCGGGCGCGTCCGCGTCCCGGCCGTCATTCTCGTGACCTGAGTGACCGGTTCGGGTCGCTCCCGGAACGGCAGTTCGGGGTGATCTTCCGCCTGTCTGCTTCTGGGCATCAAGTGTGGGAAAGCCGACCTCGGCTTCCATTCGCGCCCAATCTCGAGAAGCGGCGGACTCCGCCACGATCCGGCGCAGGGGATTTCGCATCGCGCTCCGACTGTGCGCGGCGAACGCGCACCGCGTGCGCTGGCTTGCGGTACCAGTCATCCAACCCCCATTCGCCGAGGGCTGTCGGGCGCGGTAAGGTTGATACCCTGCGGCGGGTCGCATCCCGGTCAGGGCAGGCGACGGTAGACACGGGCGAATTCCGTGCCGCGCTGGATTTCGCAGATGCCGGCTCGGCTGACCTTATCGAATACGCGAAGGGATGACTTCACCGTGCGGCGCGGACCTTCCGGATCGGATTCGCGGCCTTCTGCTCCTCTTGGTAAGCGGCGATAGCCATCGAGCAATTCGGTGTCAGGAGGCCGGCTCTCTCGCGGAAGCAGGCCTGGACTTCCCCGCCGTCGGGCGAGAACTGGCCGCAATGTTCCAGGTAATCTCCTATGCAGTGGCGCTTCAGGTTCTCCTGGCTCGCCTGTGGCTGGGCAAAGGCCATGTCGGAGACGAGGCCGAGGACAGCGGTGAGGCAAGCGGTCTTCGAGATACTCATGATCGGCTCCGTAGGGTGAGAGATCTACCGAGGCGACGCCTTCAGGCTCCGGTCATCGCCAGATACGGGATGAGGGTGGCGCAGGCGAAGTTGCCGGCGATGACCAGCAGGATGACGGACTGCATGCCCATGACGGCTCACCTCGTCTGCGCGAGGAGACCGGCTGCGGATGCGGGCGTCAGCATCGGCGCGCAGGCGATGGCGCCGATCACGCTGATGACGATCAGCAGTCGTGCGATGATGGTGGTCATGTCGGTTCCCCCTCGTGGCCGTTCGGGCCTTTGGTTAATGAAGGATTTAAGAGCTCGGCCTTACGCGCGTGTTGCTTCGATTGTTGCGTCGAGCAGGGGCCGGCAGACACCGCTGGCGCGCCCGCTTGCCGACCGCTGTGGGACAGGCGGCGGCCGCAAACTGACACGTGTCGGGAACGGTCAAGCATTCGCTCCGCCGTCCACTCTGCCGAAGGAGGCGGCGACCTGGCCGACCAAGGTCGCCCAGGGCATGTCCAAGGCGGCGTAGACCGGGTCCGCCTCCGGGCGGGCGTTGTCCTTCAGGATCTCGACCATCAGCGTCGCGTAGTCGGACAGGACCACGCCCGCCTGCGCCATACGGAGGAGGCCGGCCTGGCGCTTGGTCTCGCTGAACGTCCCGGAGGCGTCGACAGCCACGTAGGCGTCGAGGCCGCGGGCGACGGCTGTCATGGCCGGGAAAGCCGCGCAGACCTCCAGCGAGATGCCGGCGAAGATCAGCTTCTCGCGGCCCGTGGCCTCGATCGCCCGGGCGACGCGCGCGTCGTCGTAGGCGTTCACCGACGAGCGGTCGATGATCTCGTTTCCGGGCAACGCCGCGACCAACTCGGGGAAGGTCGGACCCCATAGGCTGTCGCGCGCCGTCGTGGTGACCACGATGGGCAGGCCGAGCGCCGTGGCGGCCTTCGCCAGGGCGATCACGTTGTGCTTGAGCTCGCCCGTCGAATAGTCCCGCACGCCCGTCATCAGGCCGACCTGATGGTCGACGAGGACGAGGGCTGCGTTCTCGGCGGTGAGCGGTTCGTAGGCGCGAGCGGTCATCGTATCCTCCTGCTCAAGGCCCGTCGGGGCCCGCGACGAGCAAGAGCTATCGGCTGGACCGACGGCCCAGAAGCCGCAACAATCCGAACCCAGCGTCCATAGGTTTGGACGATAAGGGGGCGGCGTGCTCGACCTGAACGACTTCTTCTACTTCGTGCAGGTCGTCGATCGCGGCGGCTTCACGGCCGCCGGGCGGACGCTGCGCGTGCCGAAATCCACTTTGAGCTACCGCCTCCAGCAACTGGAGGGCGCCCTCGGCGTCCGGCTGTTGAACCGGACCTCGCGCCGGTTCGGCATGACGGATGCGGGGGAGGACTTCTACCGCCACGCGGTCGCGATGCTCAGAGAGGCGGAGCTGGCGGAGACGACGATCCGCCAGCGCCTGACGGAGCCGACCGGCACGGTGCGGTGCACGGCCGGCGTCGCGACCATGCAGTTCGCCCTGGCGGACATCATCGCGGACTTCCTCGTCCGCCACCCGAAGGTGAATGTCGTGGCCCACGGTGCGGACCGCACCGTCGACATCGTCGGCGAGAACTTCGACATCGCCGTGCGGGCCCATACGGATCCGCTGCCGGACTCGAACCTCGTCCAGCGTACCCTGGCGCCGGCGCCCTGGTTCCTGTTCGCGGGATCGGCATACCTCGACGAGAACGGCGCTCCGGACAATCCGGACGCCCTTCGGGACCATCCGTCCCTGTTCATGATGCGGACCGGGGTCGCGCCGGTCTGGCGGCTGCGGCACGCGAGCCGCGCCGGGGACGAGGCGGTACTGCCGTTGAGCCCGAGGCTGATGGGCGATGACATGGTCGGGCTGCAGCAGGCCGCCATCCGCGGCATCGGCGTGGTCGCTCTGCCGAGCTACATCTGTCGTCAGGCCGTCCGCTCGGGTGCCCTGCGGCGCGTTCTGCCCGACTGGGTCGCGGGCGACTCCACCGTGACGGCCCTCATTCCCTACCGCCAAGGCCTGCTGCCGTCCGTGCGGGCCTTCCTCGACCACCTCGCGGCGGAGTTTCCGAAGGCCGTGCTGCTCTAGGCGCGGGCGATCTCGACGGGGTCGGTCGAGGGTGTGCGGGGCCGGGGCCGGTCGCCATCCGCCGCGAGCGCCACCGGATGCCGGATCCCGGCGTCCAAACGATCGGACGATAGGTCCGAAAATGGCTGCCTTCTCGGCCAGCGTCTGTCGCCACACCATCGGCACATCCACGCAGCGAGGCAGGACATGACAGCTCTCGAGACCATCCACGGGGCCGACGCGCTCAGCCCGAGGCTCGGCGAGACCGTTCTCGGAGAGCCCCACCGCATCGGCTCGAACTTCTCCGCGACGCACTTCTCCGAGGAAGCCTTCGACGGGCGCATGGACCCGTTCCTGATGGTCGACCACTTCGTCATGACGGGGCCGACCTTCGAGCCGCACCTCCATGCCGGCATCTCGGCCGTGACCGTCATGTTCGAGGACGCGACCGGCCACTTCCTCAACCGGGACACGCTGGGCCGAGACGTCGCCCTCGAGCCGGGCGACCTCTACTGGCTCGCGGCGGCGTCGGGCGCCGCGCACGAGGAGAGGCCGGCCGAAGGGGCACGGGTCCACGCCCTGCAGGTCTTCGTCAACCTGCCCGCGCGCCTCAAGGCGCAGCCGGCGCGCGCGCTGCACGTTCGCGCGGCCGACATCCCGGTCCTCGAAGGCCGCGGCCATCGCGTCCGCGTCGTCCTGGGGCAGAGCGGCGACGTTGTCGGCGCGGGTGGCACCCCGGAGGAGATGACACTGCTCGACGGCTTCCTACAGCCGGGCGGCGCCTTCGCCCACGCCCTGCCCGAAGGGCGGCAAGCCTGGATCTACGCCGTGTCGGGGCGCGTGTCCGTCCGCTGCCGTGAGGAGGAGCGCCTCCTGCCGGAGGGCGGCGCCCTGGCGGTGGGCGCCGGTTCCGCCGCGGAGATCATCTTCGAAGCCGCCGAGGCTGCGCATGTCGTGCTGATGGCCGGGCGGCCGATCCGCGAGCCCTTCGTCAAGCGCGGTCCGCTGGTGATGTCCACGGTCGCCGACGTCGAGCGCGCGCTCGCCGGCTACGCCCGGGGCGCGTTCGGCCGCATCCCGGCCTGAGATCCGATCGTCCGACACACGAACCCCGCGCGGCGCCGAGCGACGCGCGGACGGCGGAGCCTTGCCCGGCGGCGGTCGGGCCGATGCACCAGCGGGAACTGCGATGCGCGACGACACCTTCGGCCCCGATCCGGCGCCAGGGACGATCACCATTCCGCTCGCCGACGATGAACGGCGGCGCGAGGACGCCCTGCGGGACCTGTTCGCGCGCTTCTGGGGCAACGCGACGGGAGAGCCGCGGGCGGTCTACGACACCTTCATAGCCGGCAGCCCGCGCGCGGACGGCGTCGCGTTCGACCCTGTGGACGAGGCCGGCATCCGCGGCTGGTGGGTGCGCCCCGCGGATGCCGCGCCCGGCCAGGCGATCCTCTTCCTGCACGGCGGCGGCTACGTCCAGGGCACGGCCGCGGCCTATCGCGGCTTCGTCAGCCAGATCGCGAGCCGGGCCGGCGTCGCCGCGCTCGCCATCGACTATCCTCTGGCGCCGGAGGCGACGCTGCCCGCTGCCCCGGAGGCGGCGTTGGCCGCCTGGGATTGGTTGATCGGCCAAGGCTACGACCGGATCGCCGTCGTCGGGGACTCGGCCGGGGGCGGGCTGAGCCTCGTCACTCTGGCGAGCCTCGCCCTGCGCGCGCGCGGCCCTGCGCCGGTGGCCGGCGTCGTCTTCTCGCCCTGGACCGACCTGACGCTGTCCGGCCCCTCCATGAACGATCCTTCGGTGCAGGACCCGCTCATCGGCCGTGCGTACCTGCAGGACTGCGCGCGCAAGTATGCCGGCGCGCGCGATGTCCGCCACCCGCTGGCTTCACCGCTCCTCGGCGACCTGCGCGGATTGCCCCCGCTCCTGATCCAGGTCGGCACCGACGAGCGCCTCATCGACGACGCGACGCGCTACGCCCGGCGCGCCGAACAGGCTGGCGTCGCGGTGTGGCTGGAGGTCTGGGAGGGCCTGCATCACGTCTTTCAGCTCGACGTCGCCCACCTCGACAGCAGCCGCCGGGCCCTCGACCGAGCCGCCGCCTTCCTGCGCCGCGCCTCCGCATCCTGACCATCGCCGCTCTCGAAGAGGACATGTCCGCCATGCCCACCCGCGCCCCCATCCCGGATCAGGCCTTCGACGTCGTCATCGCCGGTGGAGGCTCCGCAGGCGCCGTGCTCGCGCGCCGGCTCAGCGAGAATCCGAACCGGACGGTTCTTCTGCTGGAGGCCGGACCGGCCTACGCGCCGGGGGCGTATCCGGACGTCATCGCGAACGCGAACCGGGTCGGCGGCGACGCGGCGCACGACTGGGGCTACCACACCCAGGACCGCTCCGGCCTCGGCCACGACGTGCGCGCGATCCGCGGCAAGGTGCTCGGCGGCAGCTCCGGCGTGAACGCCGCGGTCGCCATGCGGGCGCGGCCGTCCGATTTCGCCCGCTGGACCGCGCGCGGTCTCGACGGCTGGTCGTGGGACGAGGTGCTCCCGGTCTTCAGGGCACTGGAGAACACGCCGGCCGGCGACGACGCTCGGCGCGGGCGCTCCGGGCCCTTCCCGATCCGCCAGCGCACGATGGAGGAGATCACCCCCTCCATGCGCGCCTTCGTGCTGGCCGCGGAGGCGGCCGGCCTGTCCCGCATCGCCGACTTCAACGGCGCGGAGCAGCACGGCGTCTCGCCCTACCCGCTGAACGTGGTCGAGGGCCGACGCGTCAACACGGGCATGGCCTACCTGACTGAGGAGGTTCGGCGCCGACCGAACCTCGCCATCGTCGGGGGCGCCGAGGTCGACGCCGTGCTGTTCGACGGCCGGCGGGCGCGCGGCCTCCGGCTTCTGGGCGGCGCGACGGTGGAGGCCGGACGGGTGATCCTCTCGGCCGGGGCATTCGGCAGCCCCGCCATCCTGATGCGGTCGGGCATCGGGCCGGCGGCGCACCTGCGCGACCTCGACATTCCCGTGCTGCAGGACGCGCCGGTCGGCGAGCGGCTCAAGGAGCATCCGTTCTACTACAACGTCTACGCGCTCAACCGGGAGGTGCGGGCGATGGACCCGGTCGCGGGCGCGATCATCTGGACGCGGTCGCGTGAGGCCGCTCCGGACGAGTTGGACCTTCACATCTCGGGGACGCACATCTTCGATCCGGCACAGAGCCCGACCGGCGGGGCCATCGTACTGGCCTGCTCGGTCACGCTGCCGAGGTCCGTCGGCTCGGTTCGGCTGGCGAGCCGCGACCCCCGCGCCATGCCGCTCATCCGCTACAACTTCTTCGAGGACCCGGCCGACCTGCGGCGCATGTTGGAAGCGGTGCGCCTGTCGCGGCGCATCGGCCGGACGGCCCCGTTCAGCGACGTGGTCGCGGCGGAGCTGTATCCCGGTCCCGATGTCCGTGACGACGACGCGCTGCGGCGAGCCGTGCTCTCGGCAGTCGACGGCTACGCCCACCCGACCTCCTCCGTCCCGATGGGCGGCCGCGACGACCCGTGGGCAGTGGTCGATGGGAGCGGGGCGGTGCGCGGGGTGGACGGCCTGAGCGTCGTCGATGCCTCGATCATGCCCGACATCGTCTCGGCGCCGACGAATGTGACCACGATCATGCTCGCCGAGGCGATCGGCCGGAGGCTCGGCTAGAGCCGTGCCCGATCGCGTTGCAATCGGGCACGGCTTTAAACCTTTGTCTCGACGCGCTCTCTTACGCCGAACCGGTATCCACTTCGGCGGAGAGCGCTCGAGCGCTCGGCCGAGGGACGGCCGAAGTCGGGACGCCGCCTTCGAGAAGCCGGGCCGCGCGCCTCGGCACGTCCGGCCCACCGCCTCCCCCGGCTTCACACGAGAACGGTCACAGACATGGCGCGCTCGACCTCGAAGCGTCTTGCCCCAACCCGCTCCCGCACGGGAGCGGGGGCATGGCGCGGCTGCCTCGAACGAGGCGCCTTCCTGATCGTCGCGATACGGTCGGAAGCGGCGCCAGCCGCATGACCGTCCGCGCAGACCCTCGCAGAGGGTGCTTGCGCGGACGGCGTCCGCTACAATCGGCGCTTCCGGCAATGGAAAAGGGCGATCCAGGCATGGGCGACATCACGACGGTAGCAAAGGCCTTCTTCGACGCCTGCGAGACCGGCGGAGGCTGGGAGGCGTGCGCGCGCTACTGTGCCCTGCATGCGACTTTCTCCGCCCAGGCCGATGCCCTGGCCGGCGTGACCTCCCTGCGGGACTACACGGAGTGGATGAAGGGGCTCCTGACCTTCATCCCCGACGGTCGGTACGAGGTGCGATCCTTCGCGACGGACGAGGAGCGCCGGAACGTGACGGCCTACGGGGTCTTCCACGGGACCCACACTGGCGAGGGCGGACCCTGCCCGCCCACGGGCAAATCCACGTCGACCGACTACGTGTATGTCATGCAGTTCGAGGGGGACCGCATCATCGGATTGACGAAGATCTGGAACGACGCCCGGGCCGTGAGAGAGCTCGGCTGGGCTTAGCCATCGCAGCGGCGAGCCTCGTCTTCCGCCGAACAGCGTGACGAGGCCGCCCGACAGATGCGCATCGCGCGGACGAGCTTTCTGGCCTGCCGCTTCTCGCAGGTCTCC
Organism: Methylobacterium sp. yr668; assembly: GCF_900116245.1. NCBI lineage: Bacteria > Pseudomonadati > Pseudomonadota > Alphaproteobacteria > Hyphomicrobiales > Methylobacteriaceae > Methylobacterium > Methylobacterium sp. yr668. The sequence continues at coordinate 28,910 of NZ_FOZY01000039.1, forward strand.
GTGACGGCACGACCGGCGACCTTGACCATGAAGTGCCCATCAGCGGCCATCTCCTCGGTGACGTGAGACATGCCGGCGGTCTCCTGTCGTTCGGGGCTCGGATGTCGGGCGGCCCATCTCCGGGGCTGGGTCGGGTGCGGCAAGGGCCCGTGCGCGGGTGCCCAGGATTGCCTGGGATCGCAGTCAGACAGGCGGGTTCGCCCCGCAACCCGCCTCCCGCCTTCGTGATCCTGCGTCAGGAGCCTTCGCCTCACCGACCGGAGGCGCCGCCCTGGGCCGCGACTTCAGAAGCCGCCCGGGCGAGATCGCGTTCGAAGCGCGGGTCGTGGACCAGCGCCTCGGCGATGACGGCCGCGGCGATTTTGCCGGCTTCGAGGTCGGACGGGAAATGGGTGCCGGCGATCACGCGGTTCTCCCCGTAGGTCTCGGCGAACGCGAACAGCGCCTGGCGCTTCTCGGGCACGAGGCGCGACAGCACCGTGGCCGCGAGATACCCGAACGTGGCGTGGCCGCTCGGGTAGGACGTGCTGTCGGAGCGATGTCCGAACGTGGCGAGGTCCGGCTTCACCGTGTAGGGCCGCGGCCGCGCGATGACGGCCTTCGCCGCCAGCACGGCGAGTTCCCCGTCCTGGAACACACTCTCGATCAGCGCCGCGGTGTCCGGCATCGTCTCCGCCGTGAAGGCCGGGCCGAGCACACCGGTGAAGCGGTCGAGGGTGCACGGCAGGTTCGCGGTGATGCGCCGCTCGTCGTCGGGCGTGCGGGCGCGGACCGCGGCCTCCACGGCCTGCATGTCCGCCTTGGCCGATTCCGAGCCGGCTTCGGGCGGGGGCGGCAGGACGCGCTGCAGCGCCATCGCCGCCGGGTCGACGTAGGTGCTGTGGAGCGTCGCGGCGGTGACGGGCAGGGCAAGGGAGAGGAGCACGGCCAGCGTCGCGGTGAGCCGCCGGCCACCCCGGCCGGAAATCCGATCTTTCACCACCCCTCCTCAAGCCGTGCCAGGTCTCACCGCTCGCAGCCACGCCGCCGGGCCGCCCCGAGGCTTCTCCGGGGCTTCTCCGGGATTGTCTCGGGCAGCAGCGTCACGAGCACCCCGAGCGCGACCGCCGCGACGGCGGCGCACGCGAGATAGGCGGCATCGAACCCCGCCTGCTGGACCAAGGTTCCGGCGATCACGAACGACAGCGAAGCGCCGGCGCCCTGCACGGTCCCGATCAGGCCGTGGGCGGCGTTGTAGCGGCCGGTTCCTCGGGTGATGTCGGCTATGACCAGCGGCTTCACCGCGCTGAGCAGGCCGGCACCGACGCCGTCGAGGCACTGGACCGCGATCAGCCAGTACGGGTCGCGCCAGACGAGATAGAGCAAGGCGCGCACGGGCAGCGCGGCGAAGCCGATCACGAGCAAGGGCTTGCGGCCCCAGCGCTCGGCCCGGCGGCCGACGATGAGCCCCATCGGCACCATCACTCCCTGCGCGCCGACGATGCAGACGGAGACGATGACGGACGACCAGTCCGGGCGCGCCTGTCCGATCTCCTGGGCGACGAGGGTCAGCAGCGGCGCGTTGGCGAAATGGAAAAGCCCTACGCAGGCCGCGAAGACCATGAGCGGCCGGCAGGTCAGCAGGGTCCGCCACCGGGCCGGGGCTTGCTCCCCCTCGCCGCCGCCGCGGGCCCGGCGCGCGTCGATGGCATCGCGCGGGATGGAGTAGAGTGCCGCGGCCGAGACGATGGCGCAGGCCGGGACCAGGAGGAACACCGCGCGGTCCGGGAACAGCCAGCCGACGAGCCCGATCAGCACGGCGATGGCGACGTTCCCGGTCCGCTCCAGGGCGGCGTTGCGGCCGAAGCGGCGGGCGATCCGGTCGGATGGGAACAGGCCGAGCGTGAGCGTCGCGATGGCCGGGCTCAGCATGCCCCCGACGGCGGCCAGCACGCAGGAGGCCGCGAGCACGGGCCAGAAGTACGGGAAGAGCGCGACGAGGAGCGTGGCCAGCGAGAGCGCGACCAGGGCGCCGAGCAGGATCACGCGCTTGTCGCGCACCGCGTCGATGGCGGTCCCGATGGGCGTCTGCACCACGATGCCGACGATGCCCGACACCGTGCTGACCAGCCCGACCGAGGCATCATTCCAGCCGCGGTGCACGTAGAGGTAGACGTTGAGGTAGGGCTTGATCGCCCCGTTCACGTCGATGAGCAGGAGGTTGAGGAGGTCCAGGGACCTGGAGACGGATGGCCGTCGCGAAGCGGGCGGCCGCTCCCCCTCGCCGATGTCCTGCTCCATGCGGTCCGCTCCCCCTTTCAGCCAACCTAGAGCGGCGCGGTACCGAACCGAGGTGACCCCGCCCCGAATGAGCGTGACCGCCGGTAGAGGCGCTCCGGCCCGGCGACCGCGGCGCCGACCCACCCGAAGCCCGCGACCGTCCCGGCCTGCCGGGTCTCGAATGCCGCCCGCGACCTGTCGGGCCCGGCGCCGTGACCCGCGCACCGCCGTCGTTCACCCCGCCTTCGGGCCAGCGGCACCACCGCCTTCGACGCGTGGCGCGACGGCGAGATCCGCCGCATCGAGGCACCGCGTCGCGATCGTGAAACCCGTCTCCGTGAGTCCGAGGGCTTCCTCGGCAAGCTGAGGCGCGCCGAGGACCGCGCGACCTCCGCGCGTTTCGTGGCGGAACATCCCACCGGGCCAGGCGCCGCGCCCGACATCGCCCCGACCACCGGCAACCCCGATCACCGACCCGCCAAGCACCGGCTCTCGGGCTCAAGCCGGGAGGGCGCGCAGGAGGTCCTCCGCCCCGTAGGGCTTCTTCACCACAGGCACGGCGGCGAGGTCTTCCGGAATGCGGAAGCCGTCGCCGTAGCCGGTAGCGAACGCGTAGGGGATGCCCAGTTCGAACAGCCTGCGCGCGACGGCGATGCTGGTCTCGGAGCCCAGGTTGACGTCGAGCAGGGCCCGGGCCGGCGGCGCCGTGTCGATCAGGCGGAGCGCCTCGCGCGTCGACGACGCCATGTCCACGTTCGTGGCGCCGAGCGACGTGAGCAACTCCTCGGCCTCCAGGGCGATGATCATGTTGTCCTCGACGACCAGCACGGACCCCGCGAGACCGCGCAGCGCCTCGGCGTGAACCGCCCTGACAGCCTTCGGCGCGGCGCGTGAGGCGTTCTGGACGAAGGCCGGGGGGATGGTGAAGCGCGCCTCGACGCCCGCCAGTTCGTAGCGCACCTCCGCCTCGCCCTTGAGCTCGTACGGGATCGACCGCTCGATGATGGTCGTGCCGAAGCCGCGCCGGGTGGGCGCCCGCACGGCCGGGCCGCCGGTCTCGCGCCATCGGATCACCAAGTGGTCGAGGGCGTCCCGCTCCCAGCGCAGGTCGACCCGCCCGAGGCTGTCGCAGAGCGCGCCGTACTTGGCCGAGTTCGTCATCATCTCGTGGACGACCAGGGCGACGGTCGAGAACGCCTGCGGCTCCAGCAGGACGTCGGCGCCGTCGAGCACGACCCGGCCGGCCTTGGGTCCGAGGTAGGCGCCGGCCTCCAGCATGACGAGGTCGCGCAGGGATCCCGGTCCCCAGTTGCTCGAGGTGATCTGGTCGTGCGCCCGGGCGAGCGCCTGGATGCGGTCGCCGACCGTGTTCGCGAAGGCGCTGTCCGCCCCGTCCGCCGGCCGGCTCTGGGTCACCACCCCGCGGATCAGGTTCAGGATGTTGCGGACCCGGTGGTTGAGCTCGGCGATGAGGAGTTCCTGACGCTCCTGCGCGACCTTGCGCTCCTTCTCGGCGGAGTCGGTGAGGCGCAGGATCACCTCGAGCAGGGTGATGCGCAGGGCCTCGGCGGTCCGCATCTCGACCTCGGCCCAGGGGAGCGAGCGCCCGTGCACGGTCTCGCGCCACGCCTCGAAGCTCTTGCGCGGGGTCAGGCGGACGCCGTTCGGCCCCGGGGTCGCGGGCTTCACCGGGTTGCCCGCCCAGGTCACGGTCCGCGAGACCTCGCGCCGGAAGTAGACCAGAAAATCCCGGGGCGTGCGCGACACCGGGATGGCGAGCATGCCGGCCGCCCGCTCGGTGAAGTCGCGGCCCGGTTCGTGGACGCGCCCGATCTCGTCGGTCGCGTAGGCCTTGCTCGCGGCCGTGCGGTTGAGGAAGCGCACCAGGCCGGCGAACTCCTCCGCGGTCGGGGTCGAGCCCTGGAGCGTGATCTCGCCGTTCACCCACAGGCCGATGCCGTCGCAGGGCAGGATCGCCGCCAGGTCGTCGAGGAAGTCGGAGAGGCTTTCCAGGTTGGTGCCGCCGGTGGCCAGCGCGCCCAGCAGGCGGTTGTGCAACTCGCGCGAACGGACCTCGCGCTCGGCGTCGGCCTGCCGCTCGCGGGCCTCCAGCAGCCAGGAGAACATCTGGCCGAACAGCTCGGCGCCGGTCCGGCGCTCGAGGGAGATGTGGCGCGGCTCGGTGTGGTGGCAGGCGAACAGGCCCCACAGGCGACCGTCGCGCAGGATGGACACGGACAGCGAGGCCGCCACGCCCATGTTGCGCAGGTATTCGAGGTGGATCGGCGAGACCGTCCGCAGGGTCGACAGCGACAGGTCGAGGGGCTGGCCGGCCGGATCGCGCGGGGGCAGCACGGCGGCGCCGGTGTCGTCGACGTCGGCGATGATGCGCAGCCAGTTGCGCGCGTAGAGGGCGCGGGCCTGTTTGGGGATGTCGGAGGCCGGGTAGTGCAGCCCCAGGTAGGGGGCGAGGCCGGACCGGGCCGCCTCGGCGATGACCTCCCCCGAATGGTCCGCGGCGAAGCGGTAGACCATAACCCGGTCGAACCCGGTCAGCGCCCGCATCTGGCGGGCGGCCTCGCGGCAGAGGGGGTCGAACCCCACGGTCTGCTGGAGACGGGTGACCATGCTGCGCACGAGGTTGCCGGCGCTGAGGTGTTCGGTGGCGCTCGGCTCGGCCTCGATGACGATGGTGTCCCCGGACCGGTGGAGGGCCACGTCGAACGGCTCGCCGCCCGGCACGAGCCGGAGGCCGAAGACCCGGTCGACGGCGTCCGGCCCGCGCAGGGTCTGCAGGTGCCCGCGCAGGGTGTGGATGGCCTCGCGGTCGAGGACGGCATCGAGGGGCAGGCCGAGAAGCGCCGCCGCACCCTGGCCGAGCCAGGTCGCGATGTTGTCCGAGGCGCGGGTGACGATCCAGTCCGGGGAGACCCCGATGAGGAAGCCGAACCCCTGCACCGCGCCGAGGATGTGGATGGGCTCGCGGTCGCAGGACGAGAGGTCGATCTCCGGCGTCGGTTGCGACGCGTTCAACTGGTCCATGGGCCCACGATGCTGCGCGCAGGCAAGGGTCCGGCTGCGGTTCGGATATTGTCTTCGCAGATCAACGCGGCACGGCGCGCGGGCGTTGCAGGACCGGCCTATGCCAGGATCCACGATCCTTTCCTTCGACGCGTTGCCGTGACCTCGGGATGCCCGGAGCGTGGAACCGCCCCGGGCGGCCGGATCAAACTTTGCCGGTGAGCTTGTCGGCCACGTGCTTGGCGCCGTCCTTGACGTTCCCGGTGGTCTTCTGGGCTTCGCCCTTCAGTTCCTGCGCCATGCCCTCGGCCTTCAGCTTGTCGTTGTCAGTCGCGCTGCCGATGCCCTGCTTCACGTTGCCGACGGCCTCGTTGGCCAGGCCCTTGATCGTGTCGGTGGTGCTGCTCCTGGTGGTTCTCCTTCGCGACCAGGCCTTCGCGACCAGGCCTTCGCGACCAGGGCGGCCACGGAGATCGGGAACGGCTCCCGCCCGGGCGCCGTTCCGCGCGGCTGGTCACGGTCACGGGAGGGTCCTGACGCGTGCCCAGCGGGTGCACGGATCGACGCGACGGCCAAGTCTCGACTGCCCGGTGGGGAAGGGCGCTCCGCGCGAGCGGGATCCGCTAGGGATGTGCCTTCGCCCTCGTGCGCGCACTCCTGTTCAGTGCGGCTCCTTCGGACGCGACCACGCCCATGTCAGCCGGTGCCGAAGCCGGCGTACCCGCCTGGACGCCACCCGGACGGAGCAATCCGACGCGCATGCCGGGTGACATCATCCCGCCTCCGGATCGCAGGCAGCACGACGGCACCGGCGCGGCGTGGTTCTCGGAGTCGGTACCTACGCTGACGATCTGGCGACCCGGGCAGTCAGGTCTCGCAGAGAATGCTGCCGAAGCAGGATGCGACGGTTCGGTCGATCACATTTCTTCGGACGGAGCTCTTCGCAAGCGAGCCAGGAAGCAGTCGTTCCTCCGCTCAAGCTCGAATCACACGCCGTCGTGAAGATCGGGCGCGCCGAGTGGGCATTCCTTCGGCCGTTGGCCGAGCCAGTTTCCGAGGGAAGAAATCAAAACTCGACGTGCGGAAAATCGCTGTCACTCCAGCGACTTAGATCGTGTTGAGCGGTGCTGGCGGAGACGGAGGGATGAGCCGACAGCGGCCAATTCCTCTTCTACGCCAACGATCTCGCTTCCCGCTGTTGGCGGTAGTGATCGGCCCCCACGAGGTGGTCCAAGGTCAAAGTTAGTGCAGTGTCGGTCGCTGGACCACGGCGAGCTTGGCCGGTGCAGCCGGCCAAGCGGCTATAGCTGGCACGAACACCTCTGGCGCGGGCGGCCGGTAGCCCAATGCGCCATGCGGCCGAACCGTATTGTAGTGCCGTCGCCAGCCCTCGATCATGATCTGCGCCTCCTTGAGCGTGTAAAAAATCTCGCCATTCAGCAGCTCGTTGCGTATCTGTGCGTTGAAGCTCTCGACATATCCGTTCTCCCACGGCGAGCCAGGGCTGATGTAGGCCGTCCTTACGCCAACGGCCGCAATCCAGGACTGGAC
>NZ_FOZY01000088.1:0-2410 GCF_900116245.1 Methylobacterium sp. yr668
CTCCTCAGGCTTGGGTCGCTTCCTCGACATCGATCCGTCCTCCAGGCTCGAAAGCCATACCAAAGGGCGGACCACTTCATTGGGGGCGGATCAACCACCGTCGTGCACGAGGGCCTGTCGATCCTGGACTTGCTCGATGTCTTTCAGAATGGATCCGTACGCTTGGCGGTCGTAGTCGACGAGTACGGGAGCCTGGAAGGCATCGTCACGCCGACAGATCTGCTGGAGGCCATCGCCGGGAAGATCCCCGAGAAGGGGGGAAAACCGTGGGTGATCGAGTGCAAGGACGGATCCCTGTCACTCAATGGCACGATGCCGGCGGTGGAGGGCCTCGATCGGCTGGGCATGGCCCATGGTGGCGAGAGCGACGGCTTCGCCACCATGGCGGGGTTCGTGATCTTCCATCTCGGGCGGATCCCGGTGGCAGGGGACAGCTTCGAGGCTCATGGGTGGCGGTTCGAGGTCACCGAAATGGCGGGCCACCGCGTCGCGCGCGTCCTGGCGAGCCGCATCGGGGGCACCGATCCGTGACGGCGCCGGAAACCCGGCTCAGCCAGCCCCCCGCATAGGGCTCCCATCGACCACCCCGGCCCTTTGCCCGTTTGCGATTGCCGACCGCTGCCGTAACCGATGCCCCGATCGCGCGTCGGGTTCCGGTCACCTGAGGGCGGCGGTGTCGGGGTCGCCCGGCGACCGCATCGCCATACCCGGGAACGCACCGGGGCGCGGGCGTGCGCCCCCGCGCCTCAGCCGTCGCGGCCCGGTCCACCCAGCGCCTGTACGGCGGTCGCGGAGGCGCCGAGGACGATGCCAAGGGCGACGACCGCGTTCCACCCGCCGATCTGCCACACGGACGTGGCGGCGGCCGACCCGAGCGCCCCGCCCAGGAACATCGCTCCCATGAGCACCGTGTTGAGTCGCGCGCGCGCCTCGGGGCGCAGGGCGAAGACGATGTGCTGGTTGGCGACAAGAGTGGATTGCATGGCGAAGTCGAGCAGGACCACCCCGATCACAAGGCCGGCCAGAGACGTCCAGAGCCCGAAGACCGCCCATGACGCCAGGGTGAGCACGGATCCGCCCAGCACCACCGGCCGCGAGCCGTGCCGGTCGGCGAACCGACCCGAGAGAGGCGCGGCGAAGACGCCGATCGCGCCCACGACGCCGAACAGGCCGGCCACGTCCGCGCCGTAACCGTAAGGCGACCCCTGGAGCCGGAACGCCAGGATGGTCCAGAACACCGTGAAGGCGGCGAACACGAGCGCCTGGGTCGTCGCCGCGCGCCGCAGGGCGGGGTAGCTCCGCCACAACTCGGCGAGTGAGCCCAGGAGGGCCCCGTAGCGCAGCGTCGAATCGGGCCGGCTGTGAGGCAGCATGGCCATCATGAGCGCCCCAGCTGCGAGCGCCATCGGCACGCCGAGCCAGAACATCTCGCGCCAGCCCCCGTGGGTCGCGACGAACCCGGCCAGCGTGCGACTGAGCAGGATGCCCGTCAGGATACCTGACAGGATCGTGCCGACGGCAGCCCCGCGCCGCTCCGGTGCGGCGAGATGCGCCGCGAGCGGGACGATCTGCTGGGCGACGGTGGCCGACAGCCCAAGGACGAGCGAGGCGAGCACCACCAGCGACGCCGTGGGCGCCAGGGCCGCGAGCGCGAGCGCCACCGAGAGGCCGCCGAACTGAATGGCGATCAAGCGCCGCCGCTCGACGATGTCGCCAAGCGGCACGAGCAGGAACAGTCCCGCCGCGTAGCCGAGCTGCGTCGCGGTCGGGATCAGGCCGGTGATCTCGCCGGGCAAGTCCCGCTCGATCAAGCCGAGCATCGGTTGGTTGTAGTAGATATTCGCGACCGCGATGCCGGCGGCTGCCGCCATTGCGAAGGTACGCCCGCGGCATTCCGGCAGTGCCGCAGCCTCGTTCGTCGAAACGTGTGCGGACATCGTCCTGCTCCTCGAATTCTACGGACATTCAACGGTGACAGTCTTCAACAAGCTGTCCAGCCGTATTCGGTCGTGCGGCTGCGCTGCTCGACATGCAATCATATCTAAGGATGATCATCCGGGCTTCCTTGCGCCCGCGCCTTGCTCTGATTCCACCCCAGCGTGCCTGCGGCCTAGCTGTGGCGCGACGTCCGCGGTTAGCCCGACGGGCGCGATCCGAAATTTGGTCGAGATAGCAGGAGAAGCTTGGCGCGCCTTCGCGACCGTCGAGGCACATGTCCATCTCTCATGCCCGAGGGTGTCAGCGAGACGTGTGAGGTGGCGTTTGCTGCGATCCGACGAGTGTCTGGCACTGCCGCCTTACTCCGTGCCATGGTTCACTAGGTGTTTGATCCCGCGATGTGGTGGTACAGTTGACCACCATGCGGCGAGGGATGCGCTATGGGCCAAATTCTCCACGGCAGCGCCCGCAC
>NZ_FOZY01000010.1:0-194049 GCF_900116245.1 Methylobacterium sp. yr668
ACGCCCAGCCCAAATCCCCATAGGCCCGCCCGCCATCCCGCGGGTTCGTTCATCCAAGACTTTCGTACGCCTCGCGGCGACCGAAACTCTTCAGGTTTTGCGACGGTCCGCTTCCAGGACTACGATCAAGAAAGCGGACGTTCGAAACTGGGTCTTGTTGCTCTTTCGCGCCGTCCAAGCGAGCCATAAGTGTGGGTAGAGCAACGTCGAGTGTCGGACGGACGAGGGATCAATAAATGCATCGCGAGAGCTTTGTATATCTGAGCACCCGCGACGCAGTTTGTTTCGAGCATGACAACGATCTACGCTGATCGCTGGCATTTTGTCATGCCGTATGTCAGTCTATTACAGGATACCGTAAATTAGATTGCTCGAACCTCTCACTTGCCGAACCATGCCGTCACTTCGATTTCCACATCGACATTTTGCGAGAGTTTGGCCTCAACGGTGCTACGCACTGGAAGGGCAGCCCCGAAGTACCGGGCATAGACCTCGTTGAACTCCTTCATCATCTGGATGTCGGACAGCCAGACCGTGCAGCGGATGACGGAGGTGAGATCCAGATCGAACTCCGCGAGCGACGCCTTGATAGTCTCGATCACGTTCTCCGTCTGGACCTTGATGTCTCCCCGCAGCGGGGTCAGGTCAGCGTTCTTCGGCGTCTGTCCGGATAGGAACAGGAGATCGCCCGCGCGCACGGCCTTCGACAGAGGCGCGGAAAGCGGTGAGTCGTAGCGTTGCAGTGCAGTCATCGTACATACTCCAAAGTCAAGCTAGTGCTGCAGGATCTTGGACAGGAAGGCCTGCGCCCGCTCCGACCGGGGGCTGCCGAAGAAGTCGCCCTTCGTGGCGTCCTCGACGATCTCGCCCCGGTCCATGAAGATCACCCGATCGGCGACCTTGCGGGCGAAGCCCATCTCGTGGGTCACGACCATCATGGTCATGCCTTCCTTGGCGAGTTCGACCATCACGTCGAGCACCTCGCCGACCATCTCGGGGTCCAGCGCCGAGGTCGGCTCGTCGAACAGCATCACCACCGGGTTCATGGCCAGCGCCCGGGCGATGGCCACGCGCTGCTGCTGGCCGCCGGAGAGCTGGCCCGGGAACTTGTTCGTGTGGGCGCCGAGCCCGACGCGGGCGAGCAGGTCGAGGCCGCGCTTCTTCGCGTCCTCGGCGCCGCGCCCCAGCACCTTGCGCTGGGCGATGGTGAGGTTTTCGGTGATCGACAGGTGCGGGAACAGCTCGAAGTGCTGGAACACCATGCCGACCCGGGAACGGAGCTTCGGCAGGTTTGTCGCCTTGTCGGCGACCTTGGTGCCCGCCACCGTGATCTGGCCCTTTTGGAAGGGCTCCAGGGCGTTCGCGCACTTGATGAGCGTCGACTTGCCCGAGCCCGAGGGGCCGCAGACCACCACCACCTCGCCCTTGGCGACCTTGGTGGTGCAGTTCGTCAGCACCTGGAAGCTGCCGTACCATTTGCTGATGTCGTCGATGGCGATCATCGTCTCGCCGGGCGCTGTCTGAGGCGTCCCGGGCACGAGGCGACCGGGCTGCAGGCCGGCGTCCTGAGGCGCATAGGTCGCGTCGGCGACGGGTTCGTCAGCATTGGGGGTGGGCATCGGGGAGGAAGTCATGGTCGGTGCCCCCTGATCAGCGGATGATGGCGACGCGGCGCTGCAGGCGGCGCACCAGGAACGAGGCCGAGAAGCAGATCGCGAAGTAGACGGCGGCTGCGAAGACATACATCTCGACGAGGCGGCCATCGCGCTGGGCCACCTTCGAGGCGGCGCCCATGAAGTCGGTGAGCGAGAGCACGTAGACCAGCGACGTGTCCTGGAACAGGATGATGGTTTGGGTCAGCAGCAGCGGCAGCATGTTGCGGAAGGCCTGGGGCAGGATCACGTTGCCCATGGTCTGCCAGTAGTTCATGCCCAGCGCCTTCGCAGCGGCCGTCTGGCCCTTCGGGATCGACTGGATGCCGGCGCGCATGATCTCGGCGAAGTAGACCGCCTCGAACGCGGTGAAGGTGATTAGCGCCGACGGGAAGGCGCCGACCTGGATCGGCGTCGAGGATCCGGTCAGGTAGGCGCCGATGTACGGCACCAGGAAGTAGAACCAGAAGATCACCAGGACCAACGGCAGGGAGCGGCACAGCTCGACGTAGCCCTTGGCGAGATGCCACAGGCCAGGGATGCCTGACAGGCGCGCCATGGCCAGCAGCGTGCCGATGACCACGCCGCCCACGGCCGCCATGGCGGTGAGGGTAACTGTGAAGACCATGCCCTGCCCGAACAGGTAAGGCAGCGACGAGCCGATGACGGAGAAATCGAAGTTCGAGAGCATCGGCGCCTGTCCGAGATGGCCGTCGGGTCGGTGGTCGGTGGCGGGCCTACCTCAGCGCTGGCCGGGGATGGCGACCGCCTTCTCGACGAAGGTCGCCGCCGTGACGACCACGAGGTTGATGACGACGTACAGGAGCGTCGCCGCCGTGAACGCCTCGAACACCTGGAAGGAGAATTCCTGCATCGAGCGCGCCCGGCCGGTCAGCTCCAGCAGGCCGATGGTCAGCGCCACCGACGTGTTCTTGAGATTGTTGAGGAATTCCGAGGTCATCGGCGGCAGGATGATCCGGTAAGCATTGGGCAGCAGCACGTAGCGATAGGTCTGCGCCGTGGTGAAGCCCATCGCCGTGCCTGCCATCCGCTGGCCCCGCGGGAGGGCCTGGATGCCGGCGCGGACCTGCTCGGCGACGCGGGAGGCGGTGAAAAAGCCGAGGCAGACCACCGCCGTGTAGAACGGCGCCTCGGGCAACTGCTTGATCGCGTCCCCGAGGCCCTTCGGCAGCACCTCCGGCAGTACGAAGTACCAGAGGAACATCTGCACCAGCAGCGGCACGTTGCGGAAGATCTCGACGTAGGTCGTGCCGATGGCGTTCGCCGTCTTGCTCGGCAGCGTGCGCAGCACGCCGATGAGAGAGCCGAGGCTAAAAGCGATCGCCCAGGCGCAGAGCGCCGTCACGATGGTCCAGTACAGGCCGGACAGGAGCATGTCCGCATAGATCCCGGTCCCCTCCGGGGACTGGTCGAAGAAGATGCTCCAGTTCCAATTGTAATTCATGCTGTCTTCCCGTTCGCGCGGCCCGCTCCTTGTTCTTGGACGGCCGACCAGGTCGGGACCTGTCGGGCCGCCAGCGGAGCTTTGGCCTTCAGCTGCCATGGAACCGGGCGTTACTTCGGCGGAAGCTGATAGGCGGCGGGGTCCGGGCTATCGGTCGGATGCTCGAATGCGTTCTTGAGCTCCGCCGGCATCGGGAAGTTGTAGTTGATCCCCTTCGGAGGGACGGGCGACAGGAACCACTTGTCGTAGATCGCCTTCATCTCGGGGCTGCGGTACAGGTCCGCCGTCGCCCGGTCGACCACCGCCTTGAACGGCGCGTCGTTGCGGCGAAGCATGATGCCGTACGGCTCGGGCAGGCCGAACGCCTCCTCGCTGATGGCGTAGGCGGCGGGGTCCTTCGAGATCGCGATCAGGACGCTGAGCTGCACGTCGTCCATCACGAACGCGGCCGAGCGGTCGGTCTCCAACAGCAGGAAAGACTCGACCGTGTCCTTCGCGGGCTGAACGGTGATGCCGAGCTTGCGCTCGTTGTTGACCCGATTGAGCTGAACGATGTTGGTCGAGCCGGAGACGGACGTGACGGCCTTGTTCCTCAGATCCTCGACCTTCCGCAGGTTGTTGGCCTTCTTGTAGGCAAACTTGCTCGCCGTCACGAAGTGCGAGTTCGTGAACGTCACCTGCTTCTGGCGCTCGGGGTTGTTGGTGGTCGAGCCGCATTCAAGGTCGATGGTGCCGTTGGTCATCAGCGGGATGCGCGACGACGACGTCACCGGCAGCATCTCGACCTTCAGGTCCGGCGCCGCCAGCTCCTTCTTCAGGGCCTCGACGACCTTGCCGCAGATGTCGATGGTGTAGCCGACGTACTTCTGGTTGTCGTCGATGTAGCTGAACGGCGGGCCGCTGTCGCGGACACCCAGCACGACCTTGTTGCCCTGCTTGATCTTCAGGAGGGTTCCGGTCAGGTCGCCGGCCATCGCCGGGCCGGCCAGCACGGCGGCCGCCATGATCACGCCCAAGATGCGCATCGTTTCCTCGCTACGGTCGGTTGTCGAAGGTGGGGTAGTTCGCGCGTTTGATCGTTCAGGCCTTGGTGACCTTGCCGTACCGGCCGTCGTAGCGGCCCTCCCGGATCATCTGCAGGACCTCGGCCTCGCGGGCTTCCTGGGCCCGCACCGCCTCGATCAGGGCGCCGGCTTGGGCAGGGGGGAAGCTCACGACGCCGTCGAGGTCGCCGACCACCACGTCGCCGGGCTCTACGACCCAGCCGCCGACGCTCACCGGCACGTTGATCGCTCCCGGTCCCTGCTTGTAGGGTCCCCGGTGGATCGCCGCCCGGGCGTAGCAGGGAAAGTCTGAGGCCAGGAACGCATCGGCGTCGCGGATCGCCCCGTCGATCACGAAGCCGACCGCCCCGCGACTTTCGGCGATGGCCTTCATGATGTCGCCGACCAGCGCGCGGGTGGTGTCTCCCCCGCCATCTATCACGAGGACGTCGCCGGCACGCGCCACGTTGAGCGCTTGGTGGATCGCGAGGTTGTCCCCTGCGCGCACCCTGACCGTCAGGGCCGTGCCGACGAGCTTGCCACCCCGGTGGAACGGTCGAAGCCCCACTATGCCCGGCAGTCGGTCGAGGTTGTCGCTGATCGTCGCCGTTGCGGCGTCCCTGAAGGCCGCGATGACATCCGGATCGACGGACGGCGGCAACGGCTGGTGGCTCACACCGGTCATGCGTGCACGTGCTCCCTGTGGTTTCTGGGCGGCGGCGCGGTGCTTCAGGCCGCCCGCGCGTCGGACTGCCGGCGCCGGAAGCGGTCGAGGTTGAACGGCGCGGGATCGAGCGAGGGGGTCCGTTGCAGCATCACGTCGGCGAGCAGCTGCGCGGAGATCGCAGCGGTGGTCAGGCCGATGTGCTGGTGGCCGAAGCAGTAGAACAGGTTGCGGTGGCCGCTCGCCGCCCCGATCGCCGGCAGGGCATCGGGCAGCGACGGGCGCACGCCCATCCAGCGGGTCGCGCCCTCCCGGCGCAGCCCAGGCAGGTACGGGACCGCCAGCTCGTAGAGCTTGTCCGACCGCCTGGGGTTCATCGGCGCGTCGGTGTTCGCGAACTCCACCGTGCCGGCCAACCGGAGGCCGCCGCGCATGGGCGTGGCGGCGAAGAACGGCTCGGCCATGACGCACGGGCGGCTCAGCGACACCTCCGCTCGCGGCAGCATGAGATGGTAGCCCCGCTCCGAGATCAACGGGATGGTGTAGCCGAGCGGCGCCAGCAGCTCGTCGGACCAGCGACCGGCCGCCACGACGACCTGACGGGCCGCCACCGGTCCGGTCGAGGTGTCCAGCAGCCAGCCCTCGCCCTGAGGGTGCAGCTTGGTCACGGCCGTCTGCCTCAGGGTGCCGCCCTTGGCCCGCACGCTCTCGGCAAACCGCGCGCCTAGTGCCCCCGGGCTGACGCAGCGGGCGTTGTCCGGGAAGTACACGGCGCCGGCGATGTCGGTGGCCAGGGCCGGCTCCATGCGACGGGCCTCGGCGCCGTCGATGCGCTCGGCGACGATGCCGTGCTTGCGCAGCATCGGGATCGCGGCGGCCTTCTGCTCCAGGGTCGCCTGCGTCCGGCACACGACCAGACTGCCCCGCACGTCGATCATGTCCTCGGCCCCGGCTGCGGCCAGCAGCGGCCGGTAGCTCGTGACCGCGTCGCGGCACAGGGCGGCCAGCGCCTCGACGATGCGGGACAACGGCTTCGGCCGGGACGCCGCCATCAGGCGGATGCCCCACGGCACCATCCGATGCGCGTAGGAAGGGCGGATCACCAGCGGCCCTGACGGGTCGAGCATGAGCTGGGGCAGCCGGCGCATCATCTCCGGGGAGGCGGGGGGGAAGATGCTGCCGCGGCTGAGGTAGCCCGCGTTGCCGAACGAGGTGCCGCTGGCAGGCTCCTTCGGGTCGAGCAGCATGACATGGCGCCCTTCGAGCTGCAGGCGGACGGCCAGGGCCAGCGCGACGATGCCGGCGCCGATGATCGCCGTATCGCAGCTGCCGTCCGGACCGTTCGTAAGGTTATCCAGGGAGAGTGTTGGCATCTCGGGGCACCGCGTCGGGATCTGGCCGTCGACCACCGAACGATGCCTTCGCGGCATCCGGTCTGGTTCGTTGCCAAAAACTATGCCCCATCCGGACCGTAAAAAAGCGATAGTTACGACTGTTTTGTGATCGATTTATCGACTGATAACTGGCACTGATTCGTGCCGTATGCGAAGGTCTTGGGCACGGTCGGGCCACGCGCCGCGACCGTGCCGGAGCCCGTTATGATCACCCTGCGCCAGCTCGAAGCGTTGCAGTCTATCGTCCAGCTCGGGACCTTCGAGCGCGCGGCCGACCGGCTCAACCTGACACAATCGACCATCTCGAAACGGATCCAGGAGCTGGAGGCCGCCACCGGGGTCGTGATCTTCGACCGCCGGCAGAGGGCAGGCGTACGCCTGACCGAGAAGGGCGAGCACCTGTTGGCCATCGCAGGGGAGATGCTGGAACTGCAGCACCAGTTGCTGGCGGTTCAGCACGCCAAGGCCGCACCGGCGCGCAGGCTCAGGCTCGGCGTGACCGAGCTCTCGGCGCTGACATGGTTGCCGCGCCTCGTGAACGAGCTTCGGGCACACCATCCGAAGATCCTGATCGAGCCGCGGGTCGAGACGACCCGGGAGCTGCACGCCTTGCTCAACGACGACCTGATCGACGTGATCGTGGTGCCGGAGACCGATTACGGCCCCCACCTGGCGTCCTTGCGGCTTGCGGAGGTGGCAAATGCCTGGATGGCCCGGCCCAGCCTGGTCGACACGACCTCCGCGATCCCGATCGCCTCACTAGCAAGCTATCCCCTACTGACAATGGATAGCCGCTCTGGGGCGGGCCAGTTCTACAACAGGTGGCTCAAGCTTGAGGGGATCAAGTTCCCGCACGTGATCCTGTGCGACAGCCTCACGGCGCTGGTTGGCCTGACCGTCGCCGGCGCCGGTGTGTGCCTCCTCCCGCGCGAATGCTTCGGGCCGCTGCTCGACGAGGGGAAGCTGGTGCTCATCCCTACCGAGCCGCAGATGCCGCCGATCCCCTACGCCGCGATCTACCGGACCGACCGGCCTACCGCTTTCAATGCAGAGATCGCCGGACTGGCCGCTTCAGTCTGCGATTTCACGCGCCAGCTACAAGCTTGAGGACGCGTCGTGCCGGCCTGATCTCCTCACTGAATTCCTTTATGCAGCTATTTATGGACAAGCCTTCAAAGCAACAGATAGCGAGGTAGCGCTGCTCCGATTAACGTCTGCTTTCAGGCTTTCATCCAATCGAAATTAATGGCTGCATTGGGTCGCAACCAGACCGTCTCTTAGCCAAGCTGATGGGTCTGACCCTAGAGGTACTTGAGCCAAGCGATGTCGCGTCGCGACGCCTTGAGGCGCGAAAACCAAGCGGTCGGGAAGTAGAGGGGCGCGATCAGCCCTACGTACCAAACCAGAACCCACGCGTAGTCTGATACGGCGAACACGGTGCCCTGCGTCGGGCCCCAGAGCGCGAAAGCGCCATGGTAGAGCAGCCGTAGAACCGTGAGATGGACCACGTAGAAGAAGAGCGGCGCGCCTCCGAACACCGCCAGCGCCGCGACGACCGGGCGGTCGCCCAGGCGCTCCAACATGACCAGCAATAGCGCCCCGATCCCGAGCGTCAGGAGCAGGAACAGCAGCGAGGGCGGATACTTCGTCAACGAGCAGAAGCTCATCGCGGTCCGCAGGGCGTCCTCGTCGACGACGAACCACGGTTTGTCTCCGTAGCCGTTCGCCAGGCGTAGCACCGCGAAGGCGACCAGCATCGTGATGCCGATGGCCGCAAATCGGCGCACGCGCGTCCGTGGGGCGACGCCGGGCAAGAACCACGGGCCGATGGCATAGCCGAGAGCGATGACCCCGATCCAGGGAAGCACCGGGTAGGTCGTCTTGGCCACCAGACCGAATGGGAGCGCGATGACGTCGCGCTGGTGCAGCATGGCCCAGGCGGCGAAGAAGGGATCATCGGGCCGGAGTTGGATGGGGTCGAGGAGATTGTGCCCGCAAACGATCAGCGTCCCGACCGCGAAGAGAACCGAGCGCGGCAGGCCGATCATCGCCGCCAGGACGATCATGCTCACGCCGATGCACCAGATCACCTGAAGCCAAAGGGTCGGGCTGGCGACGCCCCAGTATAGCTCCGAGAGGTAGAAGACCTCCAGAGCCATCAGCACGAGGCCGCGCTTCACGAGGAAGGCGCGCGTCTCCGCCAGGGTGTGCCGGGTGCTGAACAGGTACGCGGCCACCCCCGTGAGCGCGATGAAGATGGGCGCGCACAGGCTAACCGCGAGGCGCGCGAGATACAGGCCCGGCAGGGCGGTCCTGGCATCCATCGGGTCGGCGACCGGCACGTGCAGGAACCAGGTTTCACGCAGGTGGTCGAGGAGCATCAGCACCATTACCAGCCCGCGCAGGGCATCGATGGAGACGATGCGTCCGGTCCTGACCGATTTCTCCGCCGGCGCCCCCAGCGTGCCCGGATGCACACTCATCAGAACCGCGCCGTCATGCTGACGGTCACCCGTCGGGGCTCGCCGACGCCGACCCAGAAGGCGTTGTAGGAGCGCTCGTAATAGGTCTCATCGAAGAGATTATCGACGTTGAGCCCGAAGCGCAGGTTCTCGTAGCGGTAGTAGGCCAGGGCATCGGTCAACACGTAGCCCGGGAGCCGGAACCGCTCGTTGCCGCTGTCCCCAAGGCGCGCGCCGACCGCGCGGATGCCACCGCCGAACCCAAAACCCTTCCAGTCGCCGGCCTGGACCTCGTAGACGCCGAGCAGGCTGCCCGAGTGGCGCGGGATGTTGAGCAGCGGCGAGCCGACCCGCAGGACCTCGTCGCGGGTCACCGCCGCGTCGATGAAGGCATAGCCGCCGATAACCCGGAACTCGGGTGTAACCTGTCCGACGAAGCTCAGGTCGAAGCCCTGGCTACGCACGGCGCCGGCGGCAATCTGGAAGAAGAAGTCCCTCGGGTCGGTCGTGAGGACGTTCTCCTTCTCGATGTGGAAGGCCGCGCCGGTCACGCTCAGGCCGGTGAAGAGATCGAGCTTGACGCCGGCCTCGTAGCCGAAGCCGGTCTCGGGGGCGAAGGGTCGGGTCGCGATATCGAAGCCGGTGTTGGGTCGGAACGAGGCCGCCACGTTGCCGTAGAACGAGAGGAAGGAGAGCGGCTGGTAGACGAGACCCGCACGCGGTGAGAAGCCGGTCCGGTCCTGCTCCGTCCGCTCGTTGCCGACCTTGTCGCGGAAGGTCTGGTTGTAGAAGTCGGTCCGGTTGCCGAGGAGCAGCTTCCATTGCGGGCTGAGCGCGATCTGGTCCTGCACGTAGACGGCGGTGTTCCCGACGTTCTCGCTCGCGCTGTAGCGCCGCGTGAAGGGCGGCTTGGGCTGGCCGTAGACCGGGTTGAACAGGTCGATGGCGAACGGGTCGAGCCGCGGCGTCGAGCGCAGCAGGTTCTCGGTGCTGTTGTAGCGCTCGTGCTCAAGGCCGAGCAGCACTGTGTGCGCGAACGGCCCGGTATCGAAGTGCCCGACGAGCTCGGCCTGCCCGATGGCGACGCCCCAGGTGAAGTCGTGCCGGCGGAACTCGCGCAGCAGGGTGCGGCCGTCGTCGAGGAGGCCGGTTGCGCCTGTCTGCAGGCCGGTCAGGCTGCCGGTGTTGAAGTGGCCGGCAACCCTGAGCTGCCAGTCGGCATTGAAGGCGTGATCCAGGCGGATCTGCAGGATCCCGGCTTCTGACACCGAGTCGTCGCCCGGCTCACCGAAGAATCGCGAGCGCGGGACGAGGCCCAGGCGGTTGTTCACCGCGACCGTCCCGCGGTCGAAGGTCTGACGGTTGCGAAGGTACTGCGCCTCGACGGTGAGCTTGGTGTCTGGGCTAATCAGCCAACTCACCACGGGCGCGACCAGGACACGGTCGCCGTCGACGAAATCGCGAAAGCTGTCCTGCCGGGCGAGCGCGCCGTTGAACCGGTAGAGGACGGTGCCCTCCTCGTTCAGCGGTCCGCCGGCGTCGACGGTGGTGCGCGCCGTGCCGAAGTTCCCGAACAGGGTACCCATCTCGACGAAAGGCAGCGCCACGGGCTGCTTGGTCAGAATGTTGACGGTGCCGCCCGGGTCGCTGCGTCCATAGAGTGCCCCGCTCGGACCTTTGAGCACCTCGATGGACTGCACGTTCTGTGTGTCCGGCGCGCCGTTGTAGCCGCGGGCGATGTTGAAGCCGTTGAAGAAGATGTCTTGGGTAGCGAAGCCGCGCACCGAGTAGAGCGCGAGGTTCTGGGCGCCGAAATCATTCTGCTTGTTGACGCCCGGGACGTAGTCGAGCGCTCGTTCGACCCGGGTGGCGGCGGTGTCCCGGAGGACCTCCTGGGGCACGACGTCAACCTGCTGGGGCAGAGAGAGCCGCGGCGTCACCGTCTTGGTGCCGCTGTAGAGATCTTTGACCTGATAGGTGGGGGCGGCGGTGTAGCTGCCCTCGACCGAGAGCGGGTCGAGTACGACCGAGGCCGGAGCGGGGTCAGCTTGTAGGCCCTGGGCGGTCGCTGGGGCCAACCCAAGGGAGACGAGCGCGAGCGATGCGACGGATGCGCGAAGCCGCCATTGCGGAGCGGGACGGGACACGGGCCTGGGACCTCGGGACGGCAGTGGCACGTCACCGCGAACGAGGCCTGGGCCACCGCCTCACGAGGCAGCGCTTCGACACCCGCCAGGACACCCCGCCCGACGCGTTTCGCGTGTGACCACGGCTGACGGCAGGTCTCCTGGCTCGCGGGTCATCGCCCTCGCACCGTCTTCCCGGGGTGACCCAGTGACATGGTGGTGAAGGGCTCACCGCTTACAGTTGCGGGGGCAGCCACGGCATCGGGCTGTCACCCTCACCGCGTTCCCTTTTGATCCCCGAAGGGAACCGTCACGGCCCAGCTACAGCCTCACGAACCCGTGAGTCAACGACGGCGTCCAAATAGCTCTGCCGTCACGCCGGCTGTCTAGCTTGGCCATTTTAGCGAGTGTCGAACGTCCGCTATTCAAGTTTGACGCTCCAAAGCTGACTGGCCGGAAACCACCCACCCCAGTCATCCCGACGGGCCTACTGGTGAGACCGACGCTGGCCGAAAGAGGAATGGCTGCTTCGAGATAGGCCTACTGCGAAGGCGGACCCTGCTCTACCGAGCCAAGCTGATTGAACGAGCCGCCGTTGCCGCAATGTGCCATTCGATACCTGCTCGACAACCTCCTCGCGGCGTACAGGGTGGATCAAGATTTGGCCTAACCGATGGGATTGCCGTCAGGCGACCAAAAGCTTAGAGCTGCGGGACCTTTTTGCGCCAACTTGGCAGACATGTAGCAGGATCGGCGCATCAATCTGTCCTGCTCAGGTTCAGACGCCACAAAGACCGTGAGATCCCCTAACCATAGGATGGACGCAGCGGACTCAGCGTCGCCAACGGCGAAAGGTGTGCCACACGCTCCTTTCCTCGCGAGCTGGGTTCAAGAAAGGGCTGATCGAGCATGCATACGGAGCGCGACAGCAGAAGCAGCAGAGCCGCCGCTGCTCGCGCGCCGCCGTGCGGTGCGATCCAGTAGCGGAGGTCCGGCCTGCCCTTTGGAGCGCCCGCTCTGAACGGGCGCTCACCTAACCACGCCTTAAACCCGAAGCCGCTGAAACCAACACTGCTGTCCGGCTCATCGTCCGCCTCACGACAGGTGTCGTAGCATTCTGTCACCATGGCAACGAGATCGGCGAAGCTCGTACCTGCCGGCGCCACCTCCGGCATGCCTTTCCAGTATCCGAGCACGTCAAAGGTGATCGGGTAGTCCAGCCGGCCTCGGCGAATGCCAACAATCTCCTCGATCGGCCAAGTCACCCGGCTGCCGCGCCCCGGACCAACAGGCGCGACACGATTCATCTGCGGGATGCCAGCCGTCATGCCGGCTGCGCGAAGAAGTTCGTACTCCCACGGGCCGCGTACGAAGCGATCGTGCAGAACAGTGCCGTTGCCGCGCCAGCCCACTCCGAGCACGTGTGCGCCGGCATCGACGTCGATGAGGTGCTGCACCGCATCCGGTATGGGACCTGGCGGCGTGCTCCATTTGCCTGGTCCCCGGCGCGCGATAACGCCTGGTTCGCCCGTGAAGTAGAAGACCTTGAACCCGGCTACGCCAGCGTAGCGGACAGTGCCGGATCCGGATTGAAGGTCACGACCGTGTGCAGTGAGAATGCGTAAGGAGGCATCGCGCAACGTTGTTCGAACGATGCCTAGTGGCGCTTCGATATGGCTGGCGTAAGGGGCGGGCATAAGGGCGCTCCGAGTTGAGACCCTTCTTCAGATCACCCGGATTTGTGAAAACGTCAAAGGCCAAGATGCTCCGGATGCTGCTCGCACATTTTGCTGAAGCTTCTCGCGAGCGAATTGCCCAACCAGGCGACATTCGCCGATCTACTCGCCGCGTCCATCTCGCCGAGATCGGTCCGACCCGTCGTGCGGATCTGGTCTATCGGGCTCACGCGGCGATCGTGTCGAGGGCACGGCCGACGGCATCGAACATGGTGCCGATCTGCTCCGCGGTGACGATCAGCGGCAGGCAGAAGCACAAGGAAACGCCGATGGCGGAGGCGATCACCGCTTGTTCGAGGGCGGCGGCCTGGATCGCGGTGCCGGCCGCTCCGGGCTTCGCGCCGGGTGCCTTCGCGGGCTTCAGCTCGAGGGCCCCGATAAGGCCGACGCCGCGCAACGTCTTCACCAGGGGGTGCTCGGCGAGGCCCGCCAGCCGCTCGAGGAAGAGCGGGCTCAGGCGCCGGCAATTCCCCACGAGGTCGCGCTCCTCGATGATCCGGATGTTCTCCAGGCCCACCGCGGTGGCGACGGGATGGCCCGAGGCCGTGTAGCCGTGGCCGAGCACGCCGAGCCGGGCGGATTCGTTGGCGATCGGCTCGTAGAAGTTCGCGTTCATCAGGATCGCCGAGAGGGGCATGTACGAGGAGGAGATTAGCTTCGAGAGCACCATCACGTCCGGCTCGATGCCGAAGGTCTCGCAGCCGAACATCGCCCCCGTGCGCCCGAAGCCGCAGATCACCTCGTCGGCCACCAGCAGCACGTCGTAGCGGTGCAGCACCGCCTGGATCTTCGCCCAGTATTTCTCCGGCGGGACGCAGACCCCGCCCGAGGCCATCACCGGCTCCGCCCATTCTTTCTCTCTCTAATCACGTCATAAAAAGAGAACAAGTTTCCCGAGGCGACGTCCGCCAGCACATGCTTTCTTCAACGACAGGTCGGCCACGAGTCGCCGCTACCGAGCGATTTCGCGCTCATAGTTGGCTCTGCGATCACCGTATCGTCGGGATGTTCGGAGGCTGGCTGGCGTCGACGTGATACTGCCTGCAACGGCGCGTGCTGCGCGTTCCTTCGTCGCATGCTACGATCGAAGGTGCTACGAAGCCGAACGCATTGCGATCCTCGTGTCACCCAGCAAGTGCCAGGGCGTCGCGGGATATAGGAAAACCGCACGACAGCGAAGGAACCGAACGAAGGAACTAACTTGCGCCGCGCATCCAAGCGTGGGGAGAAACCCGTGCTTTAAATGGGGAGTCAGGGGAGAAAGCTTGGGGGATCGTCTCCTAAATCATTGTCACCGCTCGTTTTTCTGACGCGAAAAAAAGTGGTGGAGCTGAGGGGAGTCGTACCTCCGGGATTCAGACTGTGAGACGAGCGGACGCCAAGGCGGCAATACGGCTTGGGTGCCGCTCCAAGCCCAGATAGGGCCAATGATGATACTCAGGGCACCGTCTGCCGGTCGCCGAATCTACAAGAAGCAATCGATCTTACGCGGTCAGAGGCTGCCGATATCGGAACGCAGGAAGGAGCGGGATTGCGGTTGTGCAGCGCGTTCCATCAGCACCGTCACCGTCAAATGAGCAGACGCCCGTTGTACGCGCGTTGTACGGCCCCTCAAGGTCTTTCGTCAGCGAGGCCGCGTTTGTGCAGCTAACCCGTTGTACACTTACGGGTTTTTTTGGAGCGGGCGATCGGGATCGAACCGACGACATTCAGCTTGGGAAGCTGACGTTCTACCACTGAACTACGCCCGCCGACATGGTCGGCACGGATAAGGTCTGTCGCGGAGCGCGAACTCCGAACGGCGCCGTGCGCTCATGTACGGCCACGGTCTAGCAGTTCGACGGCGATGGCGTCAAACGGGTCCGGCATCTCCCGGTCGTGATCCCCGGGCGACCCCGCGTGAGCCCGGCGCGGCGTCCCGGCCGGGTCGGCGGAACGCCGCGGCGCGCGAGCCGTTTCGCTCGACGAAGCGCGCGTGGCGCCGGACCGAGACCCTGCTGACACCATGTGCGGAATCTGCGGCGAGATCTGCTTCGACCGGCCGGCGGACCCCGCCGCCGTCGACGCGATGATGGGGTCTCTGCGGCCGCGCGGGCCCGACGCAGCGGGGCTCTTCGGTTCCGGCCGGGTCGTTTTCGGCCATCGCAGGCTCAAGATCATCGACCTGTCCGAGGCCGGGCAGCAGCCCATGATCGATCCCGCCCTCGGGCTCGCGATCGTGTTCAACGGCTGCATCTACAATTTCCGCGCGCTGCGCGCCGAACTCGAGGCGAAGGGCTACGCGTTCTTCTCGACGAGCGACACCGAAGTGGTGCTCAAGGCCTTCCACGCCTGGGGAACTGCCTGCGTCGAGCGCTTCGCCGGCATGTTCGCCTTCGCGATCCTGGAGCGGGATTCCGGGCGAGTCGTGCTGGCGCGCGACCGGCTCGGCGTGAAGCCGCTCTATTACAGCGAGACGAAGGGCCGCTTCCGCTTCGCCTCGTCGCTCCCGGCCCTGCTCGCCGCCGGCGACGTCGATACCGCGGTCGATCCGGTCGCGCTCCACCACTACATGAGCTGGCACGCGGGCGTCCCGGCCCCGCTCACCATCCTCAAGGGCGTGCGCAAGCTGCCACCGGCGACGATCCTGACGATCGAGCGGGACGGGACGCGGCACGCGTCGACCTACTGGACCCTGGCGATCGGCCCCCGCGCGGCCGACCGTGGCCGGACCGAGGCGGACTGGCGCGAGGCCGTCCTCGACGCCCTCGGCACCGCTGTCGAGCGCCGGCAGGTCGCCGACGTCCCGACGGGGGTTCTCCTCTCGGGCGGCCTGGACAGCTCGCTGCTGGTGGCCCTGCTGGCGCGCGGTGGCCAGCGCGGCCTCAAGACCTTCTCGGTGGGCTTCGACGCGGTGAACGGCGTCGAAGGCGACGAGTTCAAGTACTCGGACATCATCGCCGAGACCTTCGCCACCGACCACACGAAGCTCGCGGTCGACGGCACCCGGACGCTGGAGGCGCTGCCCGCGGCCATCGCGGCGATGTCGGAGCCGCAGATGAGCCACGACGCGGTGGCCTTCCTCCTGCTCTCGCAGGAGGTCGCCAAGCACGTGACTGTGATCCAGAGCGGGCAGGGCGCCGACGAAGTGTTCGGCGGCTATCACTGGTATCCGAAGCTGATGGGCTCGACGGACCCGGTCGCCGACTACGCGAAAGCGTATTTCGACCGCGACCATGCCGAGATGCGGGAGGCCCTGACGCCCGACATGGTCGGCGGCGATCACAGCACCGACTACATCGCGACCTTCTTCGCGAACTCGCGGAGCGACAGCGCCATCGACAAGACTCTGCAACTCGACCAAGAGGTCATGATGGTCGACGATCCGGTCAAGCGGGTCGACAACATGACGATGGCCTGCGGCCTCGAGGCGCGGGTGCCGTTCCTCGACCATGACCTCGTCGAGCTGGCGGCACGCATCCCGGCGGAGCTCAAGGTCCGGGACGGCGGCAAGTACATCCTCAAGGAAGCCGCGCGGGCTGTCGTCCCCGCCGAGGTGATCGACCGCGAGAAGGGGTACTTCCCCGTTCCCGCGCTGAAGCACATCCGCGGCCCGTTCCTCGACTACGTTCGCGACGTGCTGGACCGTCCCGAGGCGCGCGCGCGCGGCATCTTCAACCGCGCCTACGTTGATCACCTGCTCGCCGATCCCGACGGCACGCTGACGCCCAAGGGCAACTCGAAGCTCTGGCAGGTGGCCCTTCTGGAGAGCTGGCTCCAGACGCACGGCGTCTGAGACGGGCCGCGGCACGCCTTTCGCGACGGATCGTGATCGATCGCGCGCTCAAGGTGCCGCGCTTTGTCCACGATCGTCCCGGATCAGCCGGTCGACAGACACCCGGAGAAGCCCGTCGATGTGCCGCTGGATCGCCTATGCGGGACGCACCATCCCGCTGGAGCACTACGTCACCGAGCCGTCCCACAGCCTCGTCTCGCAGAGCATCGCGGCGCTCGAATCGACCGCGGCGACCAACGGCGACGGGTTCGGGCTCGGCTGGTACGGCGATCACCCGGAGCCCGGCCGGTACCGCGAGGTCCAGCCCGCCTGGTCGGACGACAACCTGCGCTACCTGTGCCGGCACCTGCACTCGCACCTGTTCTTCGCGCACGTGCGCGCCGCGACCGGCACGCCGATCACCCGGCCGAACTGCCATCCCTTCGCCTGCGGTCCGTGGCTGTTCATGCACAACGGCTATATCGGCGACTGGAGCCGCCTGCGGCGCCCGGTCGAGGCGCTGATCCCGGACGAGCTGTACCCGTCGCGCGCGGGGACCACCGATTCCGAAGCGATCTTCCTCGGGCTGCTGGGCTGCGGCCTGATGGGACCGGGGCCGCGCCGCGATCCTGTCGAGGCGACGGCGCGCGCGCTCGCGCGCCTCACGGATCTCGCCGGGCCGCATCCGTTCCGGTTCACCGCGGCGCTGGCCGACGGGCGCGATCTCTACGCGTTCCGCTACGCCGCGAACGACAAGGCGAACTCGCTCTACTACCGCGCTTCGGAGGGCGGCGTGGTCGTCGCCTCGGAGCCGCTCGACCGGGATCACGGCACCTGGACGACGGTCGCCGAGAACAGCGTGCTCGTCGCGCGGCGGGACGCGCCGGTGGAGATCCTGCCGCTGGCGCAGTTCGGCCTAGCCGCGCCGCCGGTCGACGATTCGGTCCGCCGGCTGCGCGCCTGAGTTCAGGCGACGCGGGAGAGGCTGCCGCTCTGCGAACCCTGCGCGCTGCGGGCGGAATCGTAGGCGCGATTGCGCAGGGCGGTCTCGCTCGGGAGCTGGTCGATCACGTTGCCGGACGACGGATCGACCACCTGGAACACGATCGAGCTGGTGTCCGGATCCTGGATGTACCGCGCCTTGCCGCCGTTCGTGCCGATGTCGAGCTTCACCGCGGGCTCGAGCGGCTTGGCGGAGGTCTCGGGCTCGGGCGCCTGCTGGGTCACGGCGGCGGCGGCCGTCGCTCCGAGCGCGTCGAGGCCCTGCGGCCCCGGCGTCGTGGATGTCAGCGTTCGGATCTCCATCGCCGGTCTCCTGCGATCCTGTGATCGAAGGATTGAGGCGCGGTCCTGCCTAATCGTTCCTTAATGGCGACCGCCGGTCCACCGGATGATGCGGCGGGATCGGAGATGCGATGAACATCGCGTTACCGGGGCGACACAAATCCGTGCTGAATTTTCTCCTGGGTCGACTCGGCGCCCAGCCGGTTCGTCTTCCCGCAACGGGAATGCGGCCCGCCCCGCGCAGCGTGGAGCACGCGATGTACAGGATCTCGGCGATGCTCGTCTTGGTGACCAGTCCCGCGCTCGCCGCGCCGGCCGCGGCTGGCGATCCGGGTACGCGCGCGCCGTTCATCCGCGAGCACCGCTGCGCCGTCGTGGAGCGTCTCGACGCCATCCACAGGCGCGGGCCGGTCGACGTCTCGCGCGACCGCTTCATCGTCGTCGCGCCGCACGGACAGGCGCAGCGCTACGTCCAGTGCATCTTCCAGGATCGGGATACGCGGATGTTCTGCGAGGCCGCGTCGGGCGCCTACGGGCCACCCGGCCGAAGGCGCCTGCGGCTGGATGCGACGGCACGGCAGGCGCTGGCGGCGCTCGGATACGTCCAGGCGGACCCGGCGGAGAACTTCGCGCGCCTGGTGGAGCTGGGATCGCCGCCCGACACGGGCATCGCCGCGGATCTGATGCTCGCGGCGCTGCACGATGCCTACGGCGCCCGCCCGGGCGACATTCTCGATATCGAGGCCCCGCACGGCGGAACGCCGGGGCGGGGCTGCGGCGCGCCCGAATCCTGAGCGGACCGGGCGCGCCGCCATCTCACTCGGCGGCGTCGACGTAGAGCTTGCCGCCCTCGGCCAGGAATTCCTGCGACTTCGCCCGCATGCCGGCCTCGGCCTCGGCCTTCGACATCGCGGGCGCCGCGCCCACGACCTCGCCGGCCTCCTCCATCGCCAGCACCTCGGCGCGCAGGTCCTGCGTGATCTTCATCGAGCAGAATTTCGGCCCGCACATCGAGCAGAAATGCGCGACCTTGTGGGCGTCCTTCGGCAGGGTCTCGTCGTGGAAGCGCCGGGCGGTATCCGGATCGAGGCCCAGGTTGAACTGGTCCTCCCAGCGGAAGTCGAACCGGGCGCGGCTGAGCGCGTCGTCCCGGAGCTGCGCGGCGGGATGCCCCTTGGCGAGGTCTGCGGCGTGGGCGGCGATCTTGTAGGTGATGACGCCGGTCTTCACGTCGTCCCGGTCCGGAAGGCCGAGATGCTCCTTCGGCGTGACGTAGCAGAGCATCGCGGTGCCGAACCAGCCGATCATGGCGGCGCCGATGCCCGAGGTGATGTGGTCGTAGCCGGGGGCGATGTCGGTGGTCAGCGGGCCGAGGGTGTAGAACGGCGCCTCGCCGCACTCCTTCAGCTGCTTCTCCATGTTGACCTTGATCTTGTGCATCGGCACGTGGCCGGGGCCCTCGATCATCACCTGGCAGCCCTTGTCCCAGGCGACCTTGGTCAATTCGCCCAGCGTCTCCAGCTCGCCGAACTGGGCGGCGTCGTTGGCGTCGGCGATCGAGCCCGGGCGCAGACCGTCGCCCAGGGAGAACGAGACGTCGTAGGCCCGCATGATGTCGCAGATCTCGTCGAACCGCTCGTAGAGGAACGATTCCCGGTGCCCGGCGAGGCACCAGCGGGCCATGATCGAGCCGCCGCGCGAGACGATGCCGGTGACGCGCCGCGCGGTCAGCGGCACGTGGGCGAGGCGCACGCCGGCATGGATGGTGAAGTAGTCGATGCCCTGCTCGGCCTGCTCGATCAGCGTGTCCTTGAAGACCTCCCAGTCGAGCTTGAGCGGGTCGCCGCCGACCTTCTCCAGCGCCTGGTAGATCGGCACCGTGCCGATCGGGACCGGGCTGTTGCGGATGATCCACGAGCGAATGTTGTGGATGTTGCGGCCGGTGGACAGGTCCATGACCGTGTCGGCGCCCCAGCGGATCGACCAGACGAGCTTCTCGACCTCGTCGGCGGCCGAGGAGGTCACGGCGGAGTTGCCGATGTTGGCGTTGATCTTGACCAGGAAGTTCCGGCCGATCGCCATCGGCTCCAGCTCGGTGTGGTTGATGTTGGCCGGGATGATCGCCCGGCCGCGGGCGATCTCGTCGCGCACGAATTCCGGGGTGATGAAGGGCGGGACCGAGGCCCCGAAGCTCTGGCCGTCCGCGAGCGCGGCCTCGGCGCCCGCGAGCATGGCCTCGCGGCAGACGTTCTCGCGATGGGCGACGTAGATCATCTCCTCGGTGATGATCCCCGCGCGGGCGAACTCGTACTGGGTCACCATCTGGCCCGGGGCCGCCTTGCGGATGGTCCGCTCGGCGGGGCAGGGGGCCACGAGCTTGTCGCCCGCGAAGCCGTTATCCTCGGGCTTCACCGCCCGCGGCGCGACGGCCGCGTAACCGCGGGCCGCGACCCAGGGCTCGCGCACGCCGGGAAGGCCGGCGTTGAGGTCGATACGGGCATCGGTCTCGGTGTAGGGGCCCGACGGGTCGTAGACCCGCACCGGCTCCTCCTTCGGATCGGAGAGGACGATCTCGCGATAGGGAACGCGGATGTCCGGCCGCCCGGCCGGGTTCGCGTACGCCTTGCGCGATCCGGTGACCGGACCCGTGGTCACGGTCTCGGGGCTGCCTTTCACGTCCTTCGGGAGAACGGGTGCGTTCATCGTGGGCCTCTCCTCGTGCTGGAGCGGTCCGGTCCACGCGATGGCCGAGATGAGATGAGGTCGCGCGAGATGCGACCGCAGGTTCCCGTCCCTCCGCCGGTATGAGCCGGATCAGGTTCAAGGGTCAGGGCAGCGTGCCCAATCTCAGCCCTCTTCAGGGCCCCCCTCGGAACGGTTCCAGACTCGGGCCCGCGGACGGCTTTGTCAATGCTGACCGGCCGCCCTAGAAAACACATCCCCGAAACCGTTCGTCCGAACGCACGCGTTCTCCCCCGCCGCAATCGCACCGCAATGCGCCTCATCGCCGGCCTCCTGCTCGCCGCGCTCATCCTCTGCGGGCTGGCCTGCGCCGCGCTCGCGCTCGGGCAGCGCCGGTTCCTCTATCCGGGCGCCTTCGGGCCGCAGAACCCGTGGACGATCCCGCCGGGCCTCGCGACGATCACGGTCGCGACCCCCGACGGCGAGACCCTGCACGGCCTGTGGCGGCCTCCGCGGCCGGGCTGCGGCGTCGTCGTGAGCTTCCACGGCAACGGGTCCCGCCCCGAGCCGCACGCGGCCCGCTTCGCCGCGGAGCCCTGGCGGGCGCGCGGCTGGGGCGTGCTCACTGTGGCCTATCGCGGCTACCCCGGCTCCACCGGCAGCCCCAGCGAGGACGGGCTAATCCGCGACGGGCTGGCGGCCGTCGAGGCCGCGCGGGCGCGGGCGCCCGACGCGCCGATCCTCCTCCACGGACACTCCCTTGGGGCCGCCGTGGCCGTGGCCGTCGCCGAACGGGTGCCGACGATCGGCCTGTACCTGGAGGCGCCGTTCGACTCGATGACCCACACCGTGCGGCTGCATGTCCCGCTAGCCCCGATCTGGCTCCTGCGCGACACGTACCGCTCGGACCTGCGCATCCGCGACGGGTCGGCGCCCGTGCTGATCGTGCAGGGCCGCGACGACACGGTGGTGCCGGCCAAGCTGGCGCGGAACCTCGCCGAGGCGGCCGGGCCGCGGGCGCGGATCGACGTGATCCCGGGGGACCACGTCTCCATCCTGGGGAGCCGGGATCGCGAGGCCGAGGCGCTGTTCGGACAGGGCGTCGGTCCGGCCTGCCCGCAGCCGGTGGACCAGCAGGGGTAGGAGAGGGAGGCTCGCGTGGTCGGACGGCGCTCGCAGCGCTGGAGCGCCGAGGATCCGGACGCGCCGGGCGTCCCAGGCCCGCCGGACCCGGTCTGCCCCCTCTGCGAGCGCCCGATCCCGCGCCGCGCCCGCTCCAGCCTCCATCACCTCACGCCGAAGCTGAAGGGCGGGACCCATCGCGGCACAGTCCGGCTGCACCAGATCTGCCACTCGGCGATCCACGCCCGCTACAGCGAGGCGGAGATCGCCAAGCGCCTCGCCGACATCGAGGCCCTGCGCGCCGATCCGGAGATCGCGCGCTTCCTCGTCTGGGTCCGCGGCAAGCCCGACGATTTCCACGCCGCCACGCGCATGACCCGCGAGCGGAAGTCGGCGCGCCGCAAGATCTGACACCTGCCCGGCCGGCGTTTACCGGGCGTTCGTCACATCCGCAGGTGGCCGCCGCCCCGTTCCTTGCCGTCAACCCGAACCGGTCCAGGATCGGCCCGATCGCGAGGGTTCGGACGATGGCCGGGGTCGGGGATACGGGGGATCGACTCGCCTGGGTCGATATCGCCAAGGGGATCTGCATCCTCTTGGTCGTCATGATGCATTCGGTCATCGGCACCGGCGAGGCCATGGGCGGCGAGGGCTTCCTCCACCCGGTCGTCGCCTTCGCGAAGCCGTTCCGGATCCCGGACTTCTTCCTGCTCTCCGGCCTATTCGTGGGACGGGTGATCGACCGCGACTGGCGCCTGTTCTCCGACCGCCGGGTCGTCCACTTCGCCTATTTCTACCTGCTCTGGCTGGTGATCCAGTCGGTCGCAAAGTACGGCAAGATCGTCGGCGATGCCGGTCCCGCGGCCTTCGCGGTGCATCTCGCCCACGCACTGATCGAGCCCTATTCCAGCCTCTGGTTCATCTACCTGCTGGCGGTGTTCTCGGTGGTCACCAAGGCCCTGCGCCGCGTGCCCGGCGGCGTGCTCCTCGCCGGCGCCGCCCTGCTGCAGATCGCCGACATCCGCAGCGAGTCGACCCTGATCGAGGAGTTCTGCGCCCGCTACGTCTACTTCGTCGCGGGCTACCTGTTCGCCGGGCGGATCTTCGCGCTCGCCGACGCGGCGCGCCGCCGCGTCCCGCTCGCCCTCTGCGGCCTCGGCGCCTGGGCGGTCCTGGAAGGCTGGCTCGCGCTGACCCCGTCGGGCCTGCCGGATCATCCGACCCTCGCCAGCCTGCCGCTGGTGAGCCTCGCCCTCGGCGGGGCCGGTGCCCTCGCGATCGTGGTGGCGGCGGCTCTCATCGGCCGCGCCGGCGGTCCGGCCGCCGAGGCGGTCCGGACCTGCGGCCAGCGCTCGATCGTGATCTACCTGGCCTTCTCGCTGCCGATGGCCGCGACGCGGGAGATCCTCGTGCGCACCGGCGCGATCACCGATATCGGCCTCGCGAGCCTGACCGTCATGGCGATGGCGGTAATCCTGCCACTCATGCTGGAGCGGCAGGTCCGCGGGACGGCGCTCGACCTGCTGTTCGTCCGGCCGCGCCGGTTCCGGCTGGCCGGGTCCGGGCCTAAGCAGAGCCCGGCCCTGCAGGCGACCTGAGGGACCTCAGCCGTCGAAGGCGATACCGATCCGCCGGCTGCGCCGCCACGCCACGGTGGCCGGGCGCGGTTCGGTGCCCGTGCTGACACGAAGCGCGAAGCGGTCCGGCACGGCCTGATCGTCCTCGACCTCGATCTGCGCGCCGACGTCGGTGGCGTCCCAGACCAGGCAGCTCACCTCGCCGCCGTCGAGCAGCACGGCGCCGAACGTGAAGGCGTTCTTCCGGAAGGTGCCGCGGCGATTCTCCGTCATCAGCTCCTCCGTCCCGTCTCGTGGCTCCGCGGAGCCGGACGATGCCGGATCGCGGTTAACAGGGCAAATACGTTCCCGTGCCTGCCCTGCTCGACCGAGATCAGTACTCGTCGGGATCACCCCGGTAGCGGCGTGGCCCTGGCCCGTAATCGTCGTCGTAGGAGCGGCGCGGCGGCGGGCGGTCGTAGTCGCGGCGGTCGCGGTAGGCGTCGCGCCGGTCGTCGTAGCCGTCATTCCGGTAGCCGCCCCCGCCGCCGTAGGCACCCCCGCCGCCACCGCCGTAGCCTCCGCCGCCGTAGCCCCCACCGCCGCCCGCGTTGATCCGCGGGGCGTACCAGCAGCTCTTCGCCTGGCCCGGCGCCGGATCGCCGAAGGTCTGGGTGTTGCAGGGCACGACGCCGCCCTGCGGGAACGGCCGGCCGTTCGTCCGGCCGGGCACGCCATAATAGACGTTGGTGGGATAGGGCATCCGGCAGACGCCGCCCTCCTGCGCGCAGCCGACCAGGTTCACCGTGTCGAGCTGGTAGGCCTGGGCCGGGGCGGGTGCCAGCGCGCCACCTCCCAGCGTGATGGCCCCGAAGGCCAGAGCGATCCGAATCTGCACGTCCCCGATTCCCCCGTGGTTCGCGGTGCGGGTGCCGAATAATCCGGTCGGCGGCTTCCGGCCAGCGGCCGCGCTCGCTATGGCGTCGCACCAGGATGCGCGCGGGCCGGTCCGCGGCCGGCGCGACGGTGATCGGGCGGAACGCCCCGTCGTCGGACGGGAGACGGCGCCCCGGGAGGCCTTGATGAGGGATGCGTCCGCGCAGGAGCTTCTGCTGCTCAGCGCACTCCAGGAATGCCGGATCCAGCTCGACGCGGCGCGCAAGGACGAGGCGGCCCGCGCCGCCGTCCGGGAGGAGCTCGAGGCCGCACTCCGGCGCGAGGCCGCTCTCGCGGCGGCGATCGTGGAGGAGCGCGAGCGGACCGAGGCCGTCCGCCTCGTGCTTCAGGCGCTGCTGATGAGCGTCCGCCGGTTCGGTCTGCGCCGGCGCCTGTTCGGGGCGCGCATCGCCCGGCTCGGCCGCGAGACGCCGGATTCCGGTCCGCAGGCGGCCCGCCATCCCGTGCTGCTCGCCGAGGCGCGACGGGTGCTGGGTAAGCCATCGCCCGAACCGCCGGCCGAGCGGTGACGGCGGTCGCCGCCCGAGCGCCGCGCGGCGCGGCTCCTCACGGCCCGGCACCGGCGTCTCCTGGCGCCGCGGCCAGGACGATCAGGGCCGTCAGAACGCCGAGCGGCAGGACGATGCTGCCGAAGGCGAGATGGGCGATCCCGAAGGCGCCGAACAGCGCGCCCGCGGCGAAGGCCGCGATCGCCGGGAGCACGCGCAGGAACCTCTCCCGGGTCTGATCGCGCTGTGGGCCGCGTCCCAGGACGAGGTCGGTCGCGTCGATGACGGCCTGGCTGACGCTCACCGTCATGACCGTGGTGGGGGCGAGATGGCCGAGAGACAGGCGGCCGATGGCGTTCTGTAACCCCATGGCCGCGACCGCGAGCATTCCGACGGCGATGGAAGCGGCACTGTCCGCTCCGCCGAGGGGCGACCACACGGTGCCACACAGCCCGAATCCCGCGAGCAGGGTCACCTCCACTGCGAGGAGCCAGGGCAGGGGGTCGAAAGCCCGCCGCTCCAGCGCCAGGGCCAGGATTCGAGCCCCCGCCACCGCTCCGACGAAGACGGGCAGCGCCAGGAGCTTGGCAACCACGCCGCTGGAGCTCGCGACCAGCTCGGCGCCGATCAGGACGAAGTTGCCGGTGACGTGAGCGGTGAAGAGTCCGGTCAGGGCGATGAAGGCCGCCGCGTCGACGAAGCCGGCGACGAATGCCAGGGCGGCGCCCGCGGAGGGGCCGCTCCCGAGGGCCTGCGATCGCGCGGGACGGGTCATCGTCTCACTCGGCGAAGGGTGTCGCCGTCAGACCGACCGGCATCCGCGGGTTGGCGAAGTATTCTGGCCAGCGATCGCAGAGGTACAGGATCGCCACCAGCACGGTGGCGATCGCCAGAAGGGAGGCGAGCACCTCCGTGACCTGTGTCGCCCATTTCCCGAGCGTCGGGATCGCCATGAGGCCGCCGACGAACAGCGTGGTCACGATAACGGGTGCGGACATCGGGGGAGGGTTCGCGGCGCGGCTCTGGGACGGGACTGTCCCGAACCCTAACGCCGCGCGGCGCCCGCGGGTTACCGATATCGGTTATCGTGAACCATGATAGGCAACCCGAACATCGAGCTGCTGCGCTCGTTCCTGGCCGTCGTCGAGAGCAGCAGCTTCACCGCTGCGGCGCAGGCGCTCGGTCTGCGGCAATCCACGGTGAGCGGGCACATCGCGCGGCTGGAGCAGGCGCTGGGTCGCGCCATCCTGACCCGGGACACGCATCGGGTCGCGCCCACGCCGGACGGTCAGGCCCTGATCGGCTTCGCCCGCGACGTGGTCGACGCGCAGGACCGGCTGCGCGCCTTCTTCTCGCCGGAAGGTCTGCGCGGCCGCATCCGGCTCGGCGTCTCCGAGGACTACACCCTGTCGACCCTGGCACAGGTTCTGGCCCGCTTCGCCGATCGGCACGACGCGGTCGATCTGCAGATCACGGTCGGGCTGAGCCGCGCCCTCTATCAGGGCTACGATGCGGGCGACCTCGACTTGATCTTCTGCAAGCGGCGGCGCGGCGACCCGCGCGGGACCTTGGCCTGGGCGGAGGATCTGATCTGGACGGGCCGGCCCGGCCTCGTGCCGGATCCGGCCAAGCCCTTGCCCCTCGTGCTCTACCCGCCACCGTCGATGACCCGCACCTTGGCGCTCGATGCCCTCGAGGCGGTGGGCCGGTCCTGGCGGGTGGCCTGCACCAGCGGAAGCCTGATGGGGCTGCGGGCCGCCGTCGAGGCGGGCCTGGGCATCGCGCCGCACTCGGCCAAGATCCTGCCGCCGGGCCTCGCCGCGATCTCCGAGGCGGCCGGCCTGCCGCCGCTCGGCGCGGTCGAGTTCGTCGTGCTCGGCCCGGGTCGCCACCACGCGGCGGCGACCGCGCTGCAGGAGACGATCCTGGCGAGCACGGGCGAGCTTCAGGGCGCCGCGCGCTAGGGCGGCGTCCTCCCGGCACGCGGTGGCCGGGCTCGATCCCGACCGTTCGGCGCGGTCCTTAACGGATTGGCCAGCCTTTTTCCGCACCGTACCGCGAAGCGGTCACAAACGGTTTCGACAAGGATCGCCGGCGGTGCCGGCCCCGGTGTCGTTGCCGGACGGGGCGCGAAACCGCCGCATTTGGCGTGCGGAAACCGTCCTGCGGCGTGCCTGACGGTCGCGCATCGCGGCGGAACATTCGAGAATGGGATGCATGGCCAAGGGTCGGGGCAGGATTGAGCCGAACTTCGACGTGCCCGAAGGGCGCGCGCGGGATCGCGGCGAACTCGACCTGCGCCTGACCCGTGAGGACCGCCCCGGGGCAGGAGACGGCGTGGCGAAGCGATCGGGCGGCGGAGCGCGGCAGCCGAACAAGGCGCCGGCGCGGACAACGGGGCGGGCGAAGGCCTCGGGTCGCGGCCGACGCCGGCAGTCCTGGCTCGGCCGCATCGTCTACGGCTGCGTCGTCCTCGGCCTCTGGGGGGTGATCGGGCTCGCGGGGCTCATCGCTTACCACGCCTCGCAGCTGCCGCCGATCGACCAGCTCGCGGTGCCGAAGCGTCCGCCCAACATCGCGATCCTGGCGAGCGACGGCTCCCTGCTCGCCAACCGCGGCGAGACCGGCGGCCGCGTCGTGTCGATCAAGGAGCTGCCGCCCTACCTGCCGCGCGCCTTCGTGGCGATCGAGGATCGGCGCTTCTACCAGCATTTCGGCGTCGACCCGGTCGGCATCATGCGTGCCATCGGCCAGAACCTGACCCGGCGCGGCGTGGCGCAGGGCGGCTCGACCCTCACCCAGCAGCTCGCCAAGAACCTGTTCCTGACCCCGGAGCGCTCGGCCTCGCGCAAGATCCAGGAGGCGATCCTCGCGCTCTGGCTCGAGCACAAGTACACGAAGGACGAGATCCTCGAACTCTACCTGAACCGCGTCTATTTCGGCGCCGGCGCCTACGGCGTCGAGGCGGCGGCGCAGCGCTATTTCGGCAAGCCCGCCAAGGAGGTGAGCCTCGCGCAGGCCGCGATGCTCGGCGGCCTCGTGCAGGCGCCCTCGCGCCTCGCCCCGAACCGCAACCTCCCGGCCGCCCAGGCCCGCGCCGCGCAGGTGCTCGCCGCCATGCAGGAGCTGGGCTTCGCGTCGGGGCAGGACGTCAAGGTGGCGCTCGCCCAGCCGGCGAAGCCCGCCAACGCCCGCGGCGGCGGGTCGGCCAACTACGTCGCCGACCTCGTGATGGACGTGCTCGACGATTACGTCGGCAAGTTCGACACCGACATCACAGTCCAGACCACGGTCGATCCGAGCCTCCAGGCGGCGGCCGAGAAGGCGCTCACCGACGAGCTCAACGCCAAGGGCACGCGCTACAACGTCAGCCAGGGGGCGCTGGTCTCGATGCGGCCGGACGGCGCCATCCGCGCCCTGATTGGCGGCCGCGACTACGCGCAGAGCCAGTTCAACCGGGCCACGACCGCCAAGCGTCAGCCCGGCTCCTCGTTCAAGCCCTTCGTTTACCTCGCGGCCGTGGAGCACGGCGCCACGCCCGACACGGTCCGTGAGGACGCGCCGATCCGGATCGGCAACTGGGCGCCGGAGAACTACTCCCACCGCTACGAGGGGCCCGTCACCCTGCGGACAGCGCTCGCCCAGTCGCTCAACACCGTCGCGGTGCGCCTCGGCCAGGAGGTCGGGCCGAAGACCGTGGTCCAGACCGCCCAGCGGCTCGGCATCACCTCGCCGCTCCAGGCCAACGGCTCCATCGCCCTCGGCACGTCCGAGGTCACGCTCCTGGAGATGGTCGGCGCCTACGGGGCCTTCGCCAACGGCGGCATCGGCGTGATCCCTTACGTGGTCACCGCCGTGAAGAGCCAGGACGGGAAGGTCCTCTACAAGCGCTCCGACAACGGTCTGGGCCGGGTCATCGACGCCAACGCCGACGGCATGATGAACGCCATGATGCACGAGACCTTCGTCAGCGGCACCGGCAAGAAGGCCGACATCCCCGGCTGGGACCTCGCGGGCAAGAGCGGCACCACCCAGGATTATCGCGACGCGTGGTTCATGGGCTTCTCGGGCAGCCTCGTGACCGGCGTCTGGCTCGGCAACGACGACGGCGAGCTCACCAAGAAGGTCACCGGCGGCAACCTGCCGGCGGAGATCTGGAAGACGTATATGACCCAGGCCCTGAAGGGGCAGACGCCGGTCCCGCTCCCGGGCCTCAACCGCTGGCGCCGCCAGCCGGAGACGACCGCCTCGGTGGCGAGTGCCGCCCCGGCGGGCCCGGGCGGGCTCCTGGGCCAGATCCTCGGCGAGTCGGACGCCCCGGCGCCGCGCCAGGCCGCGCCGTCGCGGCGCGCCCCGAAGGACGACCGCAACTTCATCGAGAAGCTGTTCGGCATCGGTGACTGACGCTCCGCGGTCTCCGCATTCGTCGGGACCAGGCGGCGGCGCGCGTCGCGGGCGAGAGGCGGCCCGCGGCGCGCGCCGTCGCGCATCCGCGCGACTACGCCTGGGCTCCGGCTCAAGGCGACCGCGTCGAGGCGGGACTGACAGCCGCGGCGGCCTGTATTTGTATTAGCGGCGATTCAGCGCTTCTTAGTGCCGCCAATAACCGCTTTTTCAATCTTCGTGGACGTAAGATCGGGCGAACAGTAAGCCCGTCAACCGCAATGGCGCGGTTCGTGGCAGCCCGATCGAGCCCATGCTCCTGCGCGCGACCGCTACAGCGATCAGAGCTCACCTGGACGATCGCGCCTCGCGCCTGATCGCGGCGGCCGGCACATGCCTGCTGCTCTGCCTCGCGCTGCTCGGCGTCTATCTCTGCCTGGATCTGCGGGACGTCGCTTGGCACAACGCCCGCCGCAACGCCGGGAATCTCCTGGCGGTGATCGAGGAGGGCGTCGGCCACAGCCTGCGGGTCTACGACCTCTCGCTGCGGAACTCCGCACGGCTCGCGAGCCGCGCCGACATCGCGGCCCTGGACCCGGATATTCGGCGCCTGGCGCTGTTCGACACGGCTGTGGCGGGCTCCGGCCTCGGTCCGATCGCCGTCACGGACGCGGCCGGCGACGTCCGGCTGACGAGCGATCCCGGCGTGCGGACCCGGCCCAACATGCGCACGCTGCCGGAATTCGAGTTCCATCGGTCGAATCCCGAAGGCGGCCTGATCCTGTCCGGGCCGACCGTATCTCTCATGACCGGTGAGCCCATCATCCGCATGACCCGGCGCATCCGGACGCCCGACGGCTCATTCGCCGGGATCGTGTCGGGATCGATCAGGCTCGCGCATTTTCAGGCGCTGTTCGAGCGCCTGCATTTCGACGACGGCATCGCTCTGAACGTCTTCCACCGGGACGGGACGCTGCTGATCCGGGCGCCGGCACGGCCGGAGGCGCTCGGCCAGAACATCAGCGCGAGCCCCGGCTACAAGATGTACCGGGCCAAGCCGCGCGGCGAGTTCCAGGGGCGCTCGTTCCTCGACGGCGTCGAGCGGGTCTACAGCTTCGCCGACCTCGACGACCTGCCGCTGATCGTGACCGTGGCGACGGACGTCGACAGCATCCGCAGCGTCTGGATCTACAAGGCGGCGATCGTCGCCGTCCTGATCCTGTGCCTCTGCCTTCTCGCCTTCGGCCTGACGATCCTGCTGCACCGGGAGGTCGGGCGCCACGTGGCCGCGGAAGCCTCCAGCCGCGAGGCCAACGCCGCGCTCGCCGTGCTCGCGCGGACCGACGGCCTGACGGGCCTGCCGAATCGGCGCAGCTACGACGAGCACTTCGCCGTGGAGTGGAAGCGGGCCGCACAGCTGCGGACGCCCCTGGCGCTGTTGATCGTCGATGCTGACCACTTCAAGCAGTTCAACGACCGCTTCGGTCACCAGCGCGGCGACGAGGCGCTGAAGGCGGTGGCGGAGTGCCTGCAACGTTCCCTCGATACCGCCGGGCTGAGCTTCCGGATCGGCGGCGAGGAGTTCGTCGCCCTGTTGCCGGGCAACGACGCGACCGCCGCCAGCGTCGCGGCGGAGCGCGTCCGCCGGGCCGTGGTGAACCTCCGCATCCCCCACGCCCCGGAGGTCGGTGGCATCGCGACGGTGAGCATCGGCGTCGCCTGTGCCGATCCGGCCGGCGGCGATCCGCCCGAAGGGCTGTTCACGGCGGCCGACGCGGCCCTCTACGCGGCCAAGAAGGCCGGGCGCAACCGCGTCCGCGCCGCCGCGCCGGCGGATCCCGTGGCCCTGGCGCTGCGGGCCTGAGCGGCCCCGCGGCTCACAGCATCGGCAGCATCCGGGGCCGCGGTCCGCGGGGGAAATGCGCGTCGATCAGGGCGATCTCGGCCGCACCGAGGTGCAGGTCCGCCGCGCCGGCATTCTCGACGGCCCGGTCCGGGCGACCGGTCTTGGGGATCGTGAACGTGCCCGGCAGCCGGGTCAGGTAGGCGAGGGCCACCGCGTAGGGCGTCGTGCCGTGGTTCTGCGCGATGCCCGCCAGGACGCGGCCGCCCGCGCTGGCCGGATCGGGGAAGTCGCCGCTGCCGAAGGGCGAGTAGCCCACCATGGCGACGCCGTGCTTCTCGCACCAGGGCAGCACGGCGTGCTCGATGGCCCGCTCGTTCAGGTGGTAGAGGACCTGATTGCAGGCGATCCGGTCCGGCCCCGCGATGGCCCGGACGCGATCGAGATCCTCGACGTCGAAGTTGCTGACGCCCCAGGACAGGATCTTGCCGGCCCGGCGCAGATCCTCGAAGCCCGCGATCGTCTCCTCGAGCGGGTGCTGGCCCGGCCAGTGCAGCAAGTAGCAGTCCAGCCGGTCCGTCCGCAGACGCTGGAGCGACGCCTCACAGGCCCGCGCGACGCCCCGGCGCGTCGCGTTGCCCGGCACCACCTTGGAGACGAGGAACACCTCCTCGCGGCAATCCGCGACGGCGGCGGCGACGATCGCCTCGGCGTCCCCGTACATCTCCGCGGTGTCGATATGGGTCATGCCGGCGTCGATCCCGGCCCGCAGCGCCCGGACCGCGTCCGTCCGGTCCGAACTGTCGATGTGCCACGTGCCCTGGCCGATCACCGGCACAGAGACGCGCGTCGCGCCGAAGCTCCTGGCGTACATGGCAGCGCTCCCTCTTCGCTGTCACAGGGGGTTGCTGGCGGCGGTCCGGTCGAGTCCCGGGCCGCCGGCGTATCACGGCTCGGCCGCGCAACAACCCGGCACGCCTTACTCGCGCCATCTTGGGGCGTTGAGCAATGGCATGCGGCCTCCCGCGGCGCTAAACTTTAGGCCCATGCCCGAAGTCCGGCGGCGCGGGCTCGCCGAGTCTGCGCCGCCCCGCGCAGTGCCGCCGCGCAGGGCCACGCGACGCCCGGACCCGCGCACGGTCCGTCGGCTGGCCATGCTGGAGATGCCTCGATGCTGCCGGCCCACCGGATATTCTGGGGTCTGATCCTGCTGGCGGCGGCCGGCGCGGGGTTGCTCTACAACATCATCTTCGCGGCCGGCGCCTCGCCCCTCGCCGGCTTCACGTACGGCCTCTGCATGGGCGCCACGGTGCTGTCCTTCGACCGCGGGCTGATCCTGGCCGGCCTGCAGGCGAAGATCCGGCGGCTGCCGGCCTGGCTCTACGTGCTGGCCGCGGAACTCGCCTACGTCCTGATGATCATGGCGGGCAACGCCCTGGGCGGCCTGCTCGTCTGGGCGTTCGCCCTGACACCGGACGACCTCACGACCGCGACCCGCATGACCGCGCGGGTTCTCGCCTACGCCCTCGCCGTGTCGGGCCTGCTGGTCTTCGTCATACGGATGCGCGACCTGATCGGCGGCGAGGTGTTCGTGAACTTCATGATCGGCCGCTACCACAAGCCGGTGGCGGAGGAGCGGGTCTTCCTGTTCCTCGACGTGGTCGGCTCCACGGCCTTCGCGGAGACCCACGGCGACCTGCGCGCGCAGGAATATCTCAGCGCCGTGTTCGCGACGCTCGCCGAGCCGGTGCGGCGCAACGGCGGCTCAGTGGACGACTATATCGGCGATCTCGCCATGGTGACGTGGCCGATGGCCCGCGGCCTGAAGGACGCGCGCTGCGTCACCTGCGTGTTCGAGGTGCTTGACCGGATCGAGGCCGACGCCGCGGCCTGGACCGCCCGGTTCGGGACGGTCCCGCGGCTCCGGGCGGCGCTGCACGGCGGCTCGGTGGTCACGGCCGAAGTCGGGGTCGACCGCCACAAGATCGCGTATTTCGGCGACGCCGTGAACGTGACGTCGCGGATCGAGGCCCTGTGCCGCCCGCTGGGCGTCGGCATCCTGATCTCGCAGGATCTGCTCAACCGCCTCCCGCGCCTTCCGGCCGGCGTCCGGGCACGGTCCCTCGGCGCCCACGCGCTCCGCGGCCGCGGCGCGCCGCTGTCGGTGGCGACGCTCGAGCGCGGACCCGCCGAGACCGCGCCCGTGGCGGATCTGGCGCCGCGCCGCGCCGCGGTCGCCCGCTGATGGCCGGGGCGAGCACCGCGCGGGCGAACACCCTGATCGCCGTGAAGATGGCGCTGCGCTTCGGGCTGCCGCTGATCGGGCTCGCGGTCTTCGGCCGCGCCGTCGTTCTGTCGGTGGGCGGCGATATCGAGCACGGCCAGTTCGCCCTGGGCGTGCTCCTGATCCTGGCGGGTTTCACCTCGAAGCTGGTGCCCCGGCCATGAGCGACGCGCCGGCGCGCCCGCCGATCTACCTCGACGCCGATGCCTGCCCGGTCAAGGACGAGACCTACCGGGTCGCCGAGCGCTACGGCCTGACCGTCCACGTCGTCGCCAACAGCGTGCTGAACCTGCCGCGCGAGCCCTGGATCGAGCGCGTGGTCGTCGGCTCGGAACTCGACGCCGCCGACGACTGGATCGCCGCGCGGGCCGGACCCGGGAGCATCGTCCTCACCGCCGACGTTCCGCTGGCCGCGCGCTGCGTGAAGGCCGGCGCCACGGTCCTGGCGTTCACTGGGAAGCCGTTCAGCGAGGCCGGGATCGGTCTCGCCCTCGCGACGCGCGACTTGATGCAATCGTTGCGCGAGGCCGGGACCATCACGGGCGGGCCGAAACCGTTCTCGCGCGCCGACCGGTCGGCCTTCCTGTCCGCCCTCGACCGGGCGGTGAACCGGATCCTGCGCGAGCGGCCGAAGCCGGTCTGAGCACCGGTCCCAGGCGCGACGGCGTTCCCCGCGCGGGAGGTCTCAGGCCTCGGCCGCCGGGACGAGGGCCTTGAGCGCCTCGTTGATGCGGTCCTGCCAGCCCGGGCCGTCTTTCTGGAAATGCGCGAGCACGGCGCTGTCGAGGCGCAGGCTCACCACTTCCCGGGAGCCCGGGACCGTTGCCGGCCGCGGCGCGGCCTGCGGCGGCGGAGCGGCCGTCTTCGGGCTCGTCGCGGCCCGGAAGGCCGCCTCGGCTGCCGCGCGCGGGTCGGTGAAGCGGCGGCGGTTGCGGTCTTCGGCCATCGACCCCTAGCCCTTCGCGGTCGTCTTCTTCGGCGCGGCCTTCTTCGCGCTGCCCTTGGCGGCCGCCTTGGCTTCCTTCTCGGCCGCCTTGGCCTGCGCGTCCGCGGCCTCCTTGGCGAGCCGGAGCGAGCGCAGCCGCACCGTCCGCTCGTCCATCGCCTTGATGGCCGCGTGGTGCTCCGCCATCGCCTGGGCGCCCTCGCGAGCCATGCGCTCCGCCCGTTCCGCGCGCTCGGCGCGGTTCTCCGCCCGGGTCTTGGCTTCCGCCTCCGCGTCGCGGGTGGCATTCACCTCGTCGAGGTCGTACTCAGTGTCGTCGTTCATCCTGTCCCTTTCACCCCGGCTCGACGGGTCCGACCCGGCGCAGCCTGCGCGGGACGGGGTCTGAGCGGGTCCGGCCTGTTCGAGGGGCGGGGGGCAAGGCCGGATCGGCGCCCTCCCGCATCGCCGTCAGGCGCGCGGGGAAGGCAGGTTCACGAAGGCTTTAGCATGCCCGCGCGGCCGATGGCGAATCCGGATCGCCGGGTGGGACTGACGGCGCACACCATTCGTACGCGTCCGCCGGACGATCCGGATCGGGCTCGCGGTCGGCCGGGCGGGATCCGGCCCGGATCGTCCTCCGATCAGCGCACGCGGAAGTTGAGCGGAATGGAGACCGACAGGCTGGACTGCGTCACGCCGGGGGGCGCCGCCGGCATCGAGCCGCGCACCGCCGCGAGGGCGGCGCTGTCGATCTGGCCGACGCCGCTGGACCGGGCCACGCCGGCGCCCGTCACCTGACCCGAGCGCATCACGGTGAAGCGCACCACCGCGGTCCCGCCGCCGGTGCCGACGGCCGCGTTCACGTTCATCCGGCTGTGGATCGCCGCGCTGATGGCGCCCTGCCACTGGCGCATGGCGCTCGGATCGTTGCCCGCGGCGGCCCGGCCGGCCGCGTTCGCCCGCGAGGCCGACGCCGAACTCCGCTCGGCGCCAGCCCGCGCCTTGGCCTCGCGCGCCTTCGCCTCGCGCGCAGCCTTGGCCTTCGCCTCGCGGATCTCCTCCAGGCGCTCCTGCCGCGCCTCCTCGCGCTTCTGCTCGCGGAGCTTCTCCTCCCGGATCTTGCGCAGCTTGGCCTCGCGCTCCGCCTTCAGCTTCGCCGGATCGGGCGTCGGCTTGGGCGGCTCCTCGGACTTGGCGACCTCGGTGGGCGGCGGCGCCAGCGGCTCGGCGGCCTCGGACGCGGAGGTGATCACCTGGCTCTGCGCCTCCACGGGCTGAGCCTCCTGCGGCATCTCGACCGCCTGGGTGTCCTCCGGCTTCACCTCGGTCATCTCGGTCGGCGGCGGCGGCTGGACGGCCTCGTCGGGCGGCGTGTCCACCGGCTTCGCCTCCGGCGGG
The DNA here is from genome assembly GCF_900116245.1 of Methylobacterium sp. yr668. Taxonomy (NCBI): domain Bacteria; kingdom Pseudomonadati; phylum Pseudomonadota; class Alphaproteobacteria; order Hyphomicrobiales; family Methylobacteriaceae; genus Methylobacterium; species Methylobacterium sp. yr668. The sequence continues at coordinate 35,222 of NZ_FOZY01000010.1, forward strand.
GCTTCCTGGCTCATCTGCTGCTCCGCCGGGGCCTCGGTGGCCGCGTCGGTCATGAGCGGCGCGAGGTCGACGGTGATCTGCTGCTCGCCGGGCGGTGCGGGCGGGGAGAGCCGCAGGAACATCACGGCGGCGAGCACGCAGGCGTGCAGCCCGAGGGCGACCAGGAAAGCGGCGAGCAGCCCGGACGGGCGGCGCTCGCCGAGACCGGCCGGCATATCCGTCGACGTGTAGGTGCTCATCGGCTCAGCGCGCGGTCCCTGCGGGGGCAGCGGGGGCGGCCGGGGCGGCGCCAGGCGAGGCCGGAGCGGCGCCGCCGGGCGACTGCGCGATCAGCGACACCTTGGTGAAGCCGGCTTGCCCGACGAGGCCCATGACCTCCATGACCTTGCCGTAGGGCACGTCGCGGTCGCCGCGCACGAGGATCACCTGATCCTTGTCGGCAGCCGCCATCTCGCGCAGGCGCGGCACGATGCTCTCCATCGTGAACACCTCCTTGGCGATGGACGGGTTGCCGTCCTTGTCGACCGTCACCTCGGCGGGCTTCTTCGACTGCGCGACCTTGGGCGCCGCGGTCTTCGGCAGCTGGACCGGCACGCCGGTGGTCATCAGCGGTGCGGCGACCATGAAGATGATCAGCAGCACGAGCATCACGTCGACCATCGGGGTGACGTTGATGTCGGACATCGGCACGTCGTCGAGGTCGTCGTCGTCGTTCGCGCGAATGGATCCCATCGCCATGGGGCGTCTCCGGTACCTTTACGTTCGGCTCTCTGGGGGCTGGCGCCGGCCGCGCTACTCGGCGGCCGCGCGGTGGGCGCCGGCGCGGTCGCGCGCGAGGCGGTTGCCCAGGACCGAGATATAGGACGAGAAGGTGCTCTGGATGCCGCTCACGTCGCTCGAGAGCTTGTTGTAGGCCATCACCGCCGGGATCGCGACGACGAGACCGATCGCCGTGGCGAACAGCGCCTCCGCGATGCCCGGCGCCACGACGGCGAGGGAGGTGTCCTGGCTCCGGGCGATGGACGAGAACGAGTTCATGATGCCCCAGACGGTGCCGAACAGGCCGACGAACGGGGCCGTGGAGCCGGAGGTCGCCAGCAGCGACAGGCCGGTGCGCAGGCGCTTCACCTCGATGGCGAGGGCGCCCTTCATCGCCCGCTCGATGCGGTCGCGGCGCTCGGCCCGGGTCTCGGAGGAATCCTGATCGCGCCACGCGTCGATCGCCGCCTTCACCACGTGGCCGGCGATGCCGCGATGCTCGCCGTCGAGGCTGCCCCCGGAGCGGACCAGATTCGCGAAGGCCTTGGCCTGGCGCCGCGCGGCGGCGAGCCGGATGACCTTCTCGAACACCACCGTCCAGCAGGCGATCGAGGCGATCACCAGCAGGATCATCACGCCCTTCACGATCGGGTCGGCCTGCAGGAACAGGCCGAGGAACGAGAAGTCGTGGGCCGCCTCGATCGGGGCTTGTGTCGGGTCCATCGCGGGCTCCTGGCGTCCTAGTCTCACGCGGCGTCGCGCCGCCATCGTCTCGGGGTGCGGCGAAAGCCGCAGGCCGCCCGGCGGCTCTCGCCGCCGGGCGGTTTGGTCTCGTCAGCCGTCACACCATCCGCATCAGCGGTCGAACGGCAGGCCGGCCTTGCTGTCGGTCTCGGTCCGCTCGAGGCAGGCCTCGCGGCCCGGATCGCCGCCGTCGCAGGTCAGGACGTCGTTCAGGAGGACGCGACCGACCTTGTTGCAGGCGATGCCGGGGAAATCGAAGATCTTCACGGTGGTCTTCTTCGGCGGCAGCGGCCCGAGTTCGACCGCCACGCGCTTCTGCGCGACGCCCTCGGGGTCGAAGGCGAAGAGATCCACCTTGTAGGACTTGAGGCCCGAACCCTTGTTGTCGATCACCATGGTGATCCGGCAGGCCTCGCCCGCGGTCTCGACCTTGTTGAGCTGCAGCTTGATCGGCGCCTTCTCGGACGCGTCCTGCGCCAGGGCCGACACGACGAGCAGCGCCGAGAGCGCGAAGCAGGCCGCCGTGTCGAGGGCGACACGCCCGATCCGACGGCGGTACAGGGGAGCGCGCAGGGCAAGCACCGTGACAAAGTCCTCTTCGAGTTCGCGCCGGCCGGCGGCTCGGGCCGCGCGGTCCGGGGTGACGGGGAGCCGGATCAGTGCAGCACCGTTCCGGCGGGGCAGGAGGCCGGGGCGAGGCGCTCGGCCGCCGCGTCGAGCGGCCCGACCGCGGCGCGGACCGCCGCCACGAGGCGCGGCGCCGCGTCCTGGCCGGTGATCTCGGCCGCGGCGGCCTCGAGATCCGCCCAGAGGCGCTGCCGGCCCCGGTTGATCAGCTTCACCAGCGCGCATTCGTGGCCGGTCACGCGGCAGCAGCTCGCCGGCATGAACGACCAGTCGCCGTCGCGTTCCGCGCGGAGCGCCCGGATGATCGCGACCACGCAGGCGACGAAGCGGCACCCTTCCGTCGGCCCGAGCAACTGCTCGGCCCCGTCGAAGGCCGCGTTCCAGCAGGCGACGTCGCTGGTCATGTAGCCGGCCGCCACGAAGCGGGCCACCGACAGGGCCAGGATGTCGGCCTCGTCGCCGCACACGTCTGCGACGCGCCGCATCGCCGCGTGGTCCGACGGGGTCATGGGCGTGCTCACGGCTCCGGTGCCTCGCGGAAATGGATCGCGGCGATCGAGCTCGGGAGCCGGATCGTCGCCTGCCGCGGCAGTATCCAGGCCCGCCGCCCGGATCAAGGCCCGGCGAGAAAATCAGAGCAGTTCCAAACTGTTAGAAGAAAGCGTGGCCGTTGCAGGCTTTGCCTATCGATCCCGCATAAATTTGCCGAAACTTCCCGGAAATGCGCGACCACGGGTCGCCGTCGATTCCGGTCCCCTCCCTTGATGGCCCGGAAGGCCTTGGCCATATCTCCGAGTCGCCGGCGTCGTCGCGTCCGGCGGAGCGCTGCCCCAGGCGGGCTCCTGTCGACGAGGTGCTCGAGCATCCTGGGATTGCGGCAGATCCCGGGGTCGGAGGCTTCGCTTTCTGGATGATGGCCGCGATGACTCGATCCTCGCCCTTCGGGCACCCGTTCCTGCTCGGCTTCGACGAGATCGAGCAGGCCCTCGACCGGGTCTCCAAGGCCGCCAACGACGGCTACCCGCCCTACAACATCGAGCGTCTGCCCCGGACCGAGAGCGAGCCCGAGCGCCTGCGGATCACCCTGGCGGTGGCCGGCTTCACCCGCGATCAGCTGGACGTGATGCTGGAGGAGAGCCAGCTCGTCGTGCGCGGCCGGCAGGTCGATGAGCGCGAGCGCCACTTCCTGCACCGCGGCATCGCGGCGCGGCAGTTCCAGCGGGCCTTCCTGCTCGCGGACGGCATGGAGGTGCTCGGCGCCGACCTCGCCAACGGCCTCCTGTCGATCGATCTGGTCCGGCCGGAGCCGGACCGCATCGTGCGCAAGATCGATATCGGCGCCCGCGGCTGACGCCGACCGATTGATTGGCCGGCGCGGATCCCCACATCAGAGCGTCCACCGCCGATGCCTTCAGGATCGGCGGTGGACGCTCTGCCACCCCAGGAGGGCTTTATGACCGATCTGAATCCGTCTCCTCTGACCCCCGCCGATCTCGATCCGGCCGATTTCCAGCCGGCCGATCTCGCGGCGCTGGGCGAGGGGCACATCGCCTACGTCCGGCCGATCCGGTCCGACGAGGTCCGCCGCTTCTTCCCGCAGGCCCCCGAGCTGACGCCCGGCCTCGACCTGTTCGCCCTGCTCTCGGCGAGCGGCGCGCCGATCATGCTCGCCGATTCGCGGGACGTCGTGCTGGCCAACGCCGCCGCTCACGACCTGCAGCCCGTCAGCCTGCATTGACCCTGCACCCGATCCGCTGAGAGGCCTGGCCGGGAGACCGGTCAGGCGATCTCGGCGACCGCCGCCACGAGCCGCGCGATGTCCTGCGGCCGCGACAGGCGGTGGTCGCCGTCGGCGATCAGCGTCAGCACCGTTCCTTCGGCCGGCAGGCGGTCGAGGATCCTCAGGGCGTGCGTGTAGGGGACGTCGGTGTCCCGCATGCCCTGGAGGATGTGCACCGGGCAGCCCGGATCGACTTGGCCGCCCAGCATGCAGTGCTGGCGGCCGTCGTCGATCAGGGCCCGCGTGATCGGGTCCGGCTCCGGCGCGTAGTCGCTGGGCTTCCTGAGGACGCCGTCTCGGATCAGCATGGCGCGCGCCGCCTCGCTGAGGCGGTTCCAGATCAGCTCCTCGGTGAAGTCGAGGGCCGGCGCGATGAGCACCAGCCCCGCCGTGGCCTCCCCGCGCGCGGCCCGGTCGCGGGCAGCGAGGCAAGCGATCCAGCCGCCCATCGACGAGCCGACGAGCACCGGCGCCTCCGTCACGTAGGCCGCCAGGACCGCCTGCGCGTCCTCGAGCCACGACGAGATGGTGCAGTCCGTGAACGTGCCGCCCGAGGCACCGTGCGCGGCGTAGTCGAACCGCACGAGCGTACGGCCCGTCCGTTCGGCCCAGGCATCGAGCGCCGTCGCCTTGGTCGCGGTCATGTCGGAGCGAAAGCCGCCGAGCCAGACCACCGGCGGCCCGCCGCCCGCGCGCACCCGCACGGCGATGCGGCGGGCCGCGTCGCCGATGCCGACGGTCAGGAACTCGGGGGCCGTATCCGTCATCGTTCTCTCCGGTATCCCTGTCTCGACATGGAAGAAGTCCGGTCCTGAACGGTTCGGCTTCAACTCTCGTTTACCGGACCGTAAAGCCCGGCGGCGATGCTGGATCAATGGCAGCGAGCATTTGGCAGATACCGGCCGGGGGCCTGCGCGTCCTCGCCGAGGGCCCGCGAACGGGCGACGGCCCCCACGCCCTGTCGGGGTTCCCGGCGGAGGTCGGGGCGCTGGCCGGCGCCCGCATCCTGCAGATCATCCCCGAACTCGATGCGGGCGGCGCCGAGCGCACCACCGTCGACGTCGCGGGCGGCCTCGCGGCCGTGGGCGCCCGCGCCCTGGTGGCGACCGAGGGCGGACGGCTCGTCGGCGAGTTGCAGGCCAAGGGCGGGCACTGGCTCCGATTCCCGGCCGCGTCGAAGAACCCGGCCTCGATGGCGGTGAACGTCCTGCGGCTGATGGCGCTCTGCCGCCGCGAGAAGGTGCAGATCATCCACGCCCGCTCCCGCGCGCCCGCCTGGGTCGCCCTCGGGGCGGCGCGCCGGCTCGGGCTCCCGTTCGTGACCACCTATCACGGCAGCTATTCCGGCCGGACCGGCGTGAAGGTCCTCTACAACTCGATCATGGCCCGCGGCGACGTGGTGATCGCCAACTCGCATTACACCGCGGACCTGATCCACCGGCTGCACGCCGAGCAGGCCGGCGACCGCGTGCGGGTCATCCACCGCGGCACCGACCTCGCGGTGTTCAACCCGGTGGCGGTCGGGGCCGCCCGGGTCGAGGCGCTGCGCCGGAGCTGGAACGTGGCGCCGCACGAGCGGGTGATCCTGCTGGCCGCCCGCCTCACGGCCTGGAAGGGCCACCGCGTGCTGATCGAGGCCGCCGCGCGGATGCGCGATCGCGGCGTCCCGGACCTGGCCGTGGTCCTCGCGGGGGACCCGCAGGGCCGCGCCGCCTACGAGCGCGAGCTCGACGCGCTGATCGCCGCGCGCGGGCTCGAGGGCATCGTCCGCCGGGTCGGGCACTGCACCGACATGCCGGCGGCCTTCCGGGCCGCCTCGGTGGTCGCGGTGCCGTCCGTGGAGCCCGAGGCCTTCGGCCGCTCGGCCGTGGAGGCGCAGGCGCTCGGCGCACCCGTGGTCGTCTCGGATCTCGGCGCGGTGCCGGAGACGGTGCTGGCACCGCCCGAGACCCCCGCCGGCCAGCGCACCGGATGGCGCGTGCCGCCCGGCGACCCAGCCGCGCTCGCCGCCGCTCTGACCGAGGCCCTCTCCCTCGGCGCGAGCGCCCGCGACGCCCTCGGTCGGCGCAGCCGCGCGCATGTCGAGGCGCACTTCTCCCTGGAGCGGATGGTCGGCGACACGCTGGCGGTCTACGCCGAGCTGCTCGGCCGTTCGACCTGAGGGCATCGGACTCGAATCGCGACGCGGCGGCCGATTATTTCCGGCGTCGCGATGGTAGCCGGTTGACTCTGGCCGCGGTTCCACCAACGTTGTATGTCCGGATGAGACCGGAGCGGCTGGCGGTCAGGAGGTCTTCCTGAAGATCCGCCGTTTCGCCGTTGCAGCAGGAGACCTAAGCCATTCGTAGACCGATGAGAGCCATGCCGGCCCCGCAGAAGGACGGGCCGCGCGCCAACCGCGACATTCGCGGTGTGCGGGAAGTGCAGCTGATCGACGACACCGGGCAGAACCGCGGCGTCGTTCCCTTCTTCGACGCCCTCAATCTGGCCGAGGAGGCCGGTCTCGATCTCGTGGAGATCGCGCCGAACTCCGTGCCGCCCGTCTGCAAGCTGCTCGATTACGGGCGCTTCCGCTTCAACGAGCAGAAGAAGCAGAACGAGGCCCGCAAGCGGCAGAAGACCGTCGAGGTGAAGGAGATCAAGCTCCGCCCCGGCATCGACAAGCACGACTACGACACCAAGATGAAGTCGGTGCACCGCTTCTTCGAGGAGGGCGACAAGGTCAAGGTGACCCTGCGCTTCCGCGGTCGTGAGATGGCTCACCAGGATATCGGTCTGCGCCTCCTGGAGCGCGTGAAGAGCGAGACCGCCGAGATCGCCAAGGTCGAGAGCGAGCCGATGCTCGAAGGCCGGCAGATGATCATGATCCTCGCGCCGCGCTGAGCGGCCCGGATCCAGAGACGCGAGACCCGCGCCGCCTCCTCACCGGGGCGGCGTTGTCTTTTTCAGCGCTTCCGATCGGCGGCGCCGCGGATTATGGGCAGGCGATGGCCCTCGCTTCCGATGAGATCGAACGCTACGCCCGCCACCTCGTCCTCGCGGAGGTCGGCGGTCCCGGTCAGGCCCGGCTCAAGGCCGCCCGGATCCTCGTCGTCGGGGCGGGCGGCCTCGGCGCGCCGCTGATCCAGTACCTCGCCGCCGCGGGTATCGGCACGATCGGCCTCGTCGACGACGACACGGTCTCGCTGTCCAACCTCCAGCGGCAGGTGATCCACGGGACGCCGGACCTCGGTCGGCCGAAGGTCGAGAGCGCGGCCGACGCGGTGGCGCGCCTCAACCCGCACGTGTCGGTGGTCCCGCTCCCGTTCCGGATCGACGCGGACAACGCCGTCGACCTGATCGCCGGCTACGACCTCGTGGCGGACGGGTCCGACAATTTCGCCACGCGCTACGCGGTGTCGGACGCCTGCTTCCGGGCGCGTCGGCCGCTGGTCACGGCGGCTCTGGGCCGCTTCGACGGCACGCTGACCACGATCCGGGCCCACGAGACGGGGCCCGACGGGACGCCGAACCCGACCTATCGCTGCCTCTTCCCGAACCCGCCGCCGCCCGGCAGTGTGCCCGCCTGCGCGGAGGCTGGCGTGCTCGGCGCGCTCGCCGGCGTCATGGGCTCGCTGATGGCCATGGAGGTGATCCGGGCCGTGGCGGGCTTCGGCGAGCCCCTCGTCGGGCGCCTGCTCATGGTCGACGCCCGCGCCATGCGGTTCGAGACCCTGAGCTACGGCTGGGATCCCGAGAACCCGCTCAGCGGCAGCGGCGCCTCAGCCGCCTAGGGGCACCGGCGGCATCCACGGCCCCTCCGCCTCCGCCTTGCCGAGGCAGCACTTCTTGAACTTCTTGCCCGAGCCGCAGGGGCAGGGATCGTTGCGGCCGACATCCTTGAACGGGTTGCGCTGCGGCTCGCCCGCGCCCTCCTCGGCCCAGTCGAGAGCCTCGACCGGATCGTCGAGGTAGCCGTACTGGTAGGGCCCGAGCCGGTCCCGGTCGTCCGGCTTGGTCTCGGCCTTGCGCAGGGCCTCCTTGAACCAGTCGGCGTCGCTGATCTCGTCGGTGAGCCGTCCGTCGGCGCGGGCCGCGGCCGCGCGGGGCGCGAGGTCCCGGAAGCCGAGATGCGCGATCGTCTCCTCCCAGCCGACCCAGGCCGGCCCGTCCTCCACTGCGGCCTGCGCGTCGTCGAAACGGACCAGCAGGTCGTGCATCGCGGCCCGGTCGATCCGTCCCTCCAGGGTCAGGAAGGTGCAGGCGCACATCAGCGCCATGCGCGCGTGATCGTCGACCGTGCTGTCCAGGATCAGCCGGAACAGCGGCTGCGGATCGTCGTCGAACAGGCTCGCCACGACCTTGGCCAGCGTCGCCGTGACGGCGTCACCCAGCACCGCGTCGAGGGTCTCCTCGTCGTGCCGGAGCAGCCTGAGGAGCGGCGCGAGGGCGCGCGTGTCCTGGGCATGGGCCATGACGTGCAGGCCCCAGAACAGGAGGTTCGTCTCCTCCGCTGCCAGCTCGCGCCCGTCGGCGGCCGCCTCGAGCAGCGGCAGCGTCGCCTCCGCGACGGCGGCGGGGTGGTTCAGGGCCTCCCGCAACGCCGCCTTCGGCCGGTACTCGGCCGCCGCGAGGTCGTCGATGAGCAGGGCGATCCGGTCCATGGCGGCGCCTCAGGCCCGGAGCGTCGCGCCCGTCTTGCGGGTGACCTCGGCGACGATCCTGGCGCTCACCGCCTCGATCTCCGCGTCGGTCAGGGTCCGCTCGACGGGCTGGAGACGCACCGCGATCGCCACCGACTTCGCGCCGTCCGGCACGCCCGGCCCCTCGTAGAGGTCGAACACGTCGACACCCGTCACCAGCTTGCGCTCGGCGTTCTGGGCGGCCTTGACGATGTCCCCCGCCGGCACGTCGCGGCCGACCACGAAGGCGAAGTCCCGCGACAGCGGCTGGAATTCCGACAGTGCCAGGGCGGCCTTGGCCTTGGTCGGCTTGAGCTTGGGCAGGGGCAGGGCGTCGAGGACGATCTCGAAGGCCACGAGCGTTCCCTTCAGGTCGAGGGCCTGCAGCGTTCGCGGATGCACCTCCCCGAACCAGCCGATCTCCGTCTTCGGACCGAAGCGCAGCGTGCCGGAGCGGCCGGGATGCAGCCAGGACGGGCCGCCGGGCGTGATCTGGAGGCCGCCGGTCGGCACGCCCAGGCTGCCGAGCAACGCGATGGCGTCCGCCTTGGCGTCGAACGCGTCGACGGTCGCCGCCGTGCCGTCCCAGTGCCGCCCGGCGCCGGCCAGGGTCGCGCCGCCGCGGCGGACCGCCGCCGCGCGGACGGTCTGGCCTTCCGGTACGTCCGAGGCGAAGCACTGGCCGACCTCGAACAGGGCGGCGTCCGGGTAGCCGCGGTCGGCATTGCGTTGCGCCGCGCGCAGGAGGCCCGGCACCAGGCTCGGCCGCATGTCGGACAGCTCCGAGGCGATCGGGTTGGCCAGCACCAGGTCGGCCCCGCCGCCGCCGAACAGGACGGCGTCATCGTGCGGCACGAACGACCACGTGACCGCCTCCATGAGGCCGCGGCTCGCCAGGGCGCGCTTGGCGAGGCGGGTCCGCTTCTGCATCACGGTGAGCAGCGGGCGGCCGATCCCGGCGAGCGGCGGCAGGGGCTCGGCCACGATCCGGTCGAGCCCGGCGATGCGGACGACCTCCTCGACGAGGTCGGCCTTGCCCTCGACGTCGGGCCGCCAGGACGGGGGCAGCACCGTCACCCGGTCCCCGGTGCCGGAGACGTGGAAGCCCAGCGTCTCGAGGATCTGCTGCATCTCGGTGCGCGGCACGTCCAGGCCGGCGAGGCGGCGGACCTCGGTCCAGGGGAAGTCGATGCTGCGCCGGGATTCGGGCGGCGCGCCGGCGACGTGCGCCTCGGTCGGCGTTCCGCCGCAGAGATCGACCACCAGCCGCGTCGCGAGGTCGAGGCCGGGAACCGTGAAGGCCGGGTCGACGCCCCGCTCGAAGCGGTAGCGCGCGTCGGTGATGATGCCGAGCCGTCGGCCCGACTGGGCGATGTTGGTCGGGTCCCACAGGGCCGACTCGATCAGCACGTCCACGGTGCCGGCGTCGCAGCCCGACGCCTCGCCGCCCATGATGCCGGCGATGGATTCGACGCCGTTCGCGTCGGCGATCACCACGGTGTCGTCGGTCAGCGTGTGGGTCCGGCCGTCGAGGGCGTGCAGGCTCTCGCCCGCCCGCGCCCGCCGCACGGTCAGCGTGCCGGCGACCCTGGCGGCGTCGAAGACGTGCAGTGGCCGCCCGCGATCGAAGGTGACGTAGTTGGTGATGTCGACGAGGCTGTTGATCGGCCGCAGGCCGATGGCGCGCAGCCGGGCCTGCATCCAGGCCGGCGACGGGCCGTTCCGGACGCCGCGCACGAGCCGCAGGGCGAACATCGGGGCGAGGTGCCGGTCGGCCGGATCGAGGGCCAGCTCGACCGCGACCGGGCAGGGACCCTCGCCGCGCAGGCCCGGCAGCATCTCGCCCTTGAGCGTGCCGAGGCCGGCCGCCGCGAGGTCGCGGGCGATGCCGTGCACGGAGGTGCAGTCCGGCCGATTCGGCGTCAGGTTGATCTCGATGACCGGATCGTCGAGCCCGGCGTAGAGAGCGTAGGCTTGGCCGACCGGCGCGTCGGTCGGGAGTTCCAGGATGCCGTCATGGTCGTCGCCGAGGCCGAGCTCGGCGCCCGAGCACAGCATGCCGTGGCTCTCGACGCCGCGGATCGTGCCCACCGACAGGGTGATGTTCTTGCCCGGGACGTAGGTGCCGGGCGGCGCGAAGACCGAGACGAGGTCGGCCCGCGCGTTCGGGGCGCCGCACACCACCTGCACGGGGGCGCCCGTGCCGGTGTCGACCGTGCAGACCCGGAGCCGGTCCGCGTTCGGGTGCTGCTCGGCCGTCAGGATCCGGGCGATCACGTAGGGTTTGAGCGCGGCGGCCTTGTCCTCGACGCCCTCCACCTCAAGGCCGATCCGCGTGAGCGTCTCGGCGACGGTGTCGAGGGAGGCCTCGGTGTCGAGGTGGTCCTTGAGCCAGGAGAGGGTGAATTTCATGATGAACCTTCGAGAGCCCGGTATCGGCTCGACCGTCGGAGGAACAGGATCGCGGGGCCGTCGCCGGGGCCGGGGGGGCCGCGGCGGGGCCGGGGCGGCTCAGCCCGTGAGGCCGCCCACGAGGCTCGGCACGTCGAGCGGGCGGAAGCCGTAATGGTCGAGCCAGCGGACGTCGGCCTCGAAGAACGGGCGCAGGTCCGGCATGCCGTATTTCAGCATGGCGATGCGGTCGATGCCGACACCGAAGGCGAAGCCCTGCACCGCGTCCGGGTCGAGCCCGCAATTGCGCAGCACGTTCGGGTGGACCATCCCGCAGCCCAGGATCTCCAGCCAGTCGTCCCCCTCGCCGAAGCGGATCTCGCCGCCCTTGCGCGAGCACTGGATGTCGACCTCGGCGGAGGGCTCGGTGAAGGGGAAGAAGGACGGGCGGAAGCGCATCTTCACGCCGTCGACCTCGAAGAACGCCTTGCAGAACTCCTCCAGCACCCATTTCAGGTTGGCGATGTTGGCCGCCTTGTCGATCACCAGCCCCTCGACCTGGTGGAACATCGGCGTGTGGGTCTGGTCAGAGTCGTGCCGGTAGGTCCGCCCCGGGATGATCACGCGGATCGGCGGCGTCTGCGCCCGCATGGTCCGGACCTGTACGGGCGAGGTGTGGGTGCGCAGCACCTTGCGCTGCCCGTCGCGGTCGGGCGCCAGGAAGAAGGTGTCGTGCATCTCGCGGGCCGGGTGGCCGGGCGGGAAGTTGAGCGCCGTGAAGTTCAGCTCGTCCGTCTCGATGTCCGGACCCTCGGCGACCGCGAAGCCCATGTCGGCGAAGATCGCGGTGATCTCGTCAATTACCTGGGAGATCGGGTGGATCCGGCCGCGCACCTCGGGGGCCTCGCGGACCGGCAGGGTCACGTCGACCCGCTCGGAGGCGAGGCGGGCCTCCAGGGCGGCCTCGGCGAGTTCGGTCTTGCGGGCGGTGACGGCGCCCTGGACCCGGTCGCGCAGCCCGTTGATCAGGGGCCCGCGCTCCTTGCGCTCGTCCGGCGTCATCGACCCGAGCGTCTTCAGCAGATCCGAGACGCTGCCCTTCTTGCCGAGCGCGGCGACGCGGACCGCGTCGAGGGTGGCCTCGTCGGAGGCCGCGCTCACCTGGGCCAGGAGGTCGCGTTCCAGGGTGTCGAGATCGGTCATCGCTGTCTTCGAGCAGGGTTGGCGGAGTCGGCCGTCGGGCCGTGCTCTCGCGCGTTGCGGGCGCCGGCGCAAGCGCGGGGCGCGGGACCTCGTAAACGACGAAGGCGCGGCTCCCTGGGGAACCGCGCCTTCCGTCCGTCTCGCCTCAGGCCTGGATCAGGCGGCCTTGGCGGTGTTCTGCGGCAGCGCGGCCTTCGCCTTCTCGACGACGGCGGCGAAGCTCGCCGGTTCGTGGATCGCCAGCTCGGACAGGGCCTTGCGGTCGACGACGATGCCGGACTTCGCCAGGCCGTCGATGAAGCGCGAGTAGGTCAGGCCGTGCTCGCGGACCGCCGCGTTGAGGCGCTGGATCCAGAGGGCGCGGAACGTGCGCTTCTTGTTCTTGCGGTCGCGGTAGGCATACTGCATGCCCTTCTCGACCGCCTGCTTGGCGATGCGGATCGTATTCTTGCGCCGGCCGTAATAGCCCTTGGCGGCCTTCAGAACCTTCTTGTGCTTCGCGTGACTGGTCACGCCGCGCTTGACGCGGGCCATCGGTTATCTCCTGGATTCGACGAAAGACAGTGGCAACGGGTGCTGAAGGACTTACCGCGCGTTCGGCAGGAAGTACTTCTTCACGTTGGCGGCATCGCCCTCGAACAGGGTCGTGGTGCCGCGCAGGTTGCGGATCTGCTTGGTCGTCCGCTTGATCATCCCGTGGCGCTTGCCGGCCTGGGCGTACATCACCTTGCCGGTGCCGGTGATCTTGAAGCGCTTCTTCGCGCCCGATTTCGTCTTCAACTTGGGCATTTGGCTCTCCGTTGCGCGAAATGATCCCGGACCGACCCGGGAGGATCGGATGAGGTTCGCGCGCTGATGCTTCTGGTGGAGCAGCACGAGCCGCCACGGCAGCCCTATCGGCCGGGCGGTTCGACGCGGGGCGGCTTATGACAGAAAGCTGACGCGGCGGCAACGCCCGCGGATCGGAGCACGAGATCGAGATCCGGGGGAACGCGTCGCCGGGCTCCGGCGTATCGAGCCCTGGGACCGGGCTTCTCTGCACGACGCCCGCGCCGGCGAGCCGGCAACGGCGGGGCAGCGGCCGTTTCGCCCGTGCTGATTCGGAGGAATTCGGGGACGGCTTGCGCGCCGCACAAAACGGCGAGGGACAGCGGGTGCGCCAGGAACCATAACCTTAGCCGTCGGTTTCATTCATGTCCCGCTCAGGCCGGCAGGGTTAGACCCCCCGTCAAATTGGCCAACCAGGAGACACTTCGTGCGCATTGCCCAGATCGCTCCGTTGTCGGAGGCCGTCCCTCCGAAGTTCTACGGCGGCACCGAGCGCGTCGTCAGCTGGATTACAGAGGAACTGGTTCGCCAGGGCCACGAAGTCACGCTGTTCGCGAGCGGTGACTCCGAGACGACTGCCAAGCTCGCGGCCTGCACGCCCGAGGGCCTGCGCCTGCTCGGCTACCGGGATCACACGGCCAGCCACTTGGCGATGCTGCATCAGGTGCACCGCCGCGCGCACGAGTTCGACATCCTGCACTTCCACATCGACCTGCTTCAGTACCCGATGTTCGAGGATCTGAACCATAAGTGCATCACCACGATGCACGGTCGCCTGGACGTGCCGGACTTCATGCCGGTCTACCGCACCTTCACGGGCATGCCGCTGGTCTCGATCTCCGACAACCAGCGCCTGCCCATGCCGCCGACCTCCAACTGGCTGGCGACGATCCATCACGGCCTGCCGGCCGAGAACTGCCCGTACTACCCGGACGCCAAGGGCGGCTACCTGGCCTTCCTCGGCCGGATCTCGCCCGAGAAGCGGCCCGACCGCGCGATCGAGATGGCGATCCGCTCCGGCACGCCCCTGAAGATCGCCGCCAAGGTCGACAAGGCCGATCAGGATTACTGGGACGAGGTCATCGAGCCGATGATCCACCACCCGCTGATCGAGTACATCGGCGAGATCAATGAGGAGCAGAAGAAGGACTTTCTCGGCAACGCCCTGGCGCTCGCCTTCCCGATCGACTGGCCGGAGCCCTTCGGCCTCGTGATGATCGAGGCGATGTCGGCCGGCACCCCGGTGATCGCGTTCCGCAACGGTTCCGTGCCGGAGGTCATCAAGGACGGCGTGGGCGGCGTTCTCTGCGAGAACATGGACGACGCCGTGGCCGCGGTCGCCAAGGTGAAGACCATGAGCCGCGCCGGCGTGCGCCGCCACTTCGAGAGCGCGTTCACCGCCGAGTGCATGGTGAAGAAGTACGTCGCCGCCTACGAGGACCTGCTCGCCCGCGGCGCCGACGTGATCAAGCTGCCGAAGTCCGGCTTCATGCCGCAGTACGGCGAGGTCAACGGCTCCGCGCGTCCGGCGATCCCGGTCGCCGCCATGCCGGCCTGAAAGCCGGCACCGGGCTTGCGAGGCGGGGCCGGCTCGGCCTAGCGTCTTAAAGGCGACTCATCCGTAGGGTGAACAAGGGCTGCTGCATCGAAGGGATGCAGCAGCCCTCTCGATTCGCACCCCTCACTTGCACCCGGAGATGCCCTGCATGGCGGCGGACAACACGGCAGCGGCCCACGATGCGAAGGCCCGGACCGCGGCGAGCGCCGGAAGCGTGGCGCACGGATTCCAGGACGCGGACGACGTCCTCCCGACCTATCACATCGAGGCGCAGACCTCCCTGGTCGAGCGGCCGCTGCGCTCGCTGAAGTTCGGCGAAGCCTTCGGCGTCCTCGATTCCTACGGCGATATCGGCGTCCAGCCCGGCCCGGAAGGCCTCTATTTCCAGGACACGCGCTACCTCTCGCGCCTGGAGGTGACGGTCGAGGGCCAGCGCCCGCTGATGCTTTCCTCGGTGATGCAGGACGATAACGGCGCGCTCAGCGTCGACATGACGACGCCCGACATCCGCATCGACGCCCACGACGAGACCTCGATCCCCCGCGAGACGATCGCGATCGAGCGCACCAAGTTCCTGTTCCGCGGCGCCTGCTACGACCGGATCGGCCTCCGCTCCTACGATTCGAAGCACCGGCGCCTGCGCATCGCCGTCACCTTCGACGCGGATTTCCGCGACCTCTTCGAGGTTCGCGGGACAGATCGACAGGAGCGCGGCAAGCGCGGCGTGCTCGTGGCGAGCGACCGCGAGGTGCAGTTCCGCTACGTCGGCCTGGACGAGATCGTCCGGACGACCTCCCTGCATTTCGGCCCGAAGCCCGATTCGATCGAGCCCGGCAAGGTGGTGTTCGACGTGTCGCTCCCGCCGGAGGGCCGGACCTCCCTGTTCATCCGCGTCACCTTCGAGGCGCACCGGGCCTTCACCAAGCCCCCGACCGACACGATGGTCGGCGAGGACGCGGCCGCCAAGCTGACGCTCGCCGCCAATGCCGGCGGTGCCCGGCGCGAGCCGAAGGATCTCGGCGAGGGGACGATCTTCGCCCGCGCCTACCGCGATTCGCGGCGCGACCTGCGGGCGCTGACGGCGGGCATCACCACGATCATCTCGTCGAACGACCAGTTCAACGAGGGCCTGTGCCGGGCGACCGCCGACCTCTACATGCTCGCGAGCCGAACCCCGGAGGGCATCTACCCCTTCGCCGGCATCCCCTGGTACTCCACGGTGTTCGGGCGCGACGGCATCATCACCGCGATGATGGCGCTCTGGATCGACCCGAAATTCGCCCGGGGCGTGCTGCGCTACCTCGCCTCGACCCAGGCCAAGGCGGTCGATCCGGCCGCCGACGCGCAGCCCGGCAAGGTCCTCCACGAGACCCGGCGCGGCGAGATGGCGATGCTCGGCGAGGTGCCGTTCCGGCACTATTACGGCACCATCGACGGCACGCCGCTCTTCGTGATGCTGGCCTGGGAGTACTACGCGGTCACGGGCGACCTCGAGACCGTGCGGGCGATCTGGCCAGCCCTCGAACTCGCGCTCGAATGGATGGACCGCTACGGCGACCGCGACGGCGACGGCTTCGTCGAGTACGCCCGCGACACCGACAAGGGTCTGGAGAACCAGGGCTGGAAGGACAGCCACGACTCGATCTTCCACACCGACGGTCACCTGGCAAAGGGCCCGATCGCCCTCTGCGAGGTGCAGGGCTACGTCTACGCCGCCAAGAACGGCATGGCGAAGCTCGCGGCGCTCCTCGGCCACGACCCGATGGCGGAGCGCCTCACCCAGGAGGCGGCGAGCCTGCGCGAGCGGTTCGACGCGGCGTTCTGGAACGAGGAGATCGGCACCTACGCGCTGGCGCTCGACGGCGCCAAGAAGCAGTGCGCGGTGCGCTCCTCCAATGCCGGCCACGCCCTGTTCACCGGCATCGCCAAGCCGGAGCGGGCGGCGCGGGTCGCCGAGACGCTGCTGTGCAAGGACGGCTTCAACGGCTGGGGCGTGCGCACGATCGCCAAGGGCGAGGCGCGCTACAACCCGATGTCCTACCACAACGGCTCGATCTGGCCGCACGACAACGCGCTGATCGCGATGGGTCTGGCGCGCTACGACCGCAAGCACGAGGCCGCGCGCATCTTCCAGGGGATGTTCGACACCTCGCTGTACCAGGACCAGAAGCGGCTGCCGGAGCTGTTCTGCGGCTTCATGCGCCGCAAGCAGCGCGGCCCCGTCTCGTACCCGGTTGCCTGCAGCCCGCAGGCCTGGGCGGCGGCGGCGCCGTTCGCGTTCCTGGCGGCCTGCCTCGGCCTCGAACTGGACCACGAGCGCAACCGTGTCCGGCTCAAGAACCCGATCCTGCCGGGCTTCCTCGACGGGGTAACGCTCTACAACGTCAAGCTCGGCGGCTCGCGCCTGGACATCCGGTTCCAGCGCTATGACGACGACGTCACCGTGTCGGTGCAGCGCCGCCACGGCGACGTGCAGGTCGTGGTGACCAAGTAGGGCCCGGGACGGGAGTTCCGGGGCGGCCCGCTTCGGGTTAAGCGGGCCGCGCGGCACGTCGCGCCGCCGAGGACGGGTTCATGCCGGCAGATCATCACGCCCCCGACGCGGCCCTGCGCCTCGCGCAGGACCTGATCCGGTGCCCGTCCGTGACGCCGGAGGATCGGGGCGCCCTCGACGTCGTCGCCGACGCGCTCCGGCCGGCCGGCTTCGCGGTCGAGCGGCCGGTCTTCTCGGAGCCCGGCTACCCCGACACACCGAACCTCTACGCCCGCGTCGGGCGGGACGGTCCGTGCCTCGTCTTCGCCGGCCACACCGACGTCGTGCCGGAGGGCGAGGGCGCGTGGCGCCACGATCCCTTCGCGGGCACCGTGGCCGACGGGATGCTGTACGGCCGGGGAGCGGCCGACATGAAGGGCGGCGTCGCCTGCATGCTCGCGGCGACCCTCGCCTTCCTCGACCGGCGCGGCGCCGATTTCGGCGGCTCCATCGCGTTCCTGATCACCGGCGACGAGGAGGGACCGGCGGTCAACGGCACCGTGAAGCTCCTCGACTGGGCGCGGCGCCGGGGCGAGCGGTTCGACCACTGTGTCCTTGGGGAGCCGACCAATCCGGGCCGGCTCGGCGAGATGATCAAGATCGGCCGGCGCGGGTCGCTGACCGGCAAGCTCACCGTTCTCGGCCGGCAGGGCCACGTCGCCTACCCGCACAAGGCCGAGAACCCGATCCCGGGCCTGCTGCGCCTCGCCTCGGCGCTGGTCGCCGAGCCGCTGGATCGCGGGACGGCGCATTTCGACGCCTCGAACCTCGAATTCACCACGATCGACGTCGGCAACCCGGCCACCAACGTGATCCCGGCGACCGCCCGGGCGACCTTCAACGTCCGCTTCAATGACGACTGGACGGCCGAGAGCCTGGGCGAAGAGATCCGTCGGCGCCTGGAACAGGCGGCCGGGAACGCGGTGCGCTTCAGCCTGGATCTGCAGCCCTCGAACGCGCCGGCCTTCCTGACGCGGCCGGACGCCTTCGTGACGCTGGTCGCGGAGGCGATCCGGGCCGAGACCAACCTGACCCCGACGCTCTCCACGACGGGCGGCACGTCGGATGCCCGCTTCATCAAGGATGCCTGCCCGGTGATCGAGTTCGGCCTCGTCGGCGAGACCATGCACCAGGTCGACGAGTGCGTGGCGGTCGCCGACCTGGAGCGGCTGACGGCGATCTACGGGCGCGTGCTCGACGCCTACTTCCCCGGTTCGTAGTCGACGCCCACGAAGGTCAGCCCGGCGGCCGGGGCCAGCGGCCCGCACCGGCGCTTGTCGCCCGAGGCCAGGATGGCGGCGACCTCGTCCGCCGAGAGTCGGCTGCAGCCGGCGAGCATCAGCGTGCCGACCATCGCCCGCACCTGATGGTGCAGGAACGAGCGCGCCGACGTCGCCACAACGATCTCGTCGTGGAGCGCCATCGGCGCGCGGGCGACGTCGAGCTGCTCCAGCGTTCGGATCGGGCTGTTCGCTTGGCACTCGGCGGCCCGGAAGGCCGAGAAGTCGTGGCGGCCGACGAGGCGCTGGGCGGCTTCGTGCATGAGGTCCGCGTCGAGGGTCCACGGCACGTGCCAGACATGGTCACGCGTCAGCGCCGCGGGGCTGCGCCGATTGAGGATGCGGTAGCGGTAGTGCCGGCGGATCGCCGAGTGGCGGGCGTCGAAGCTCTCCGGCACGGTCTCGGCGGACAGGATCGCCACCGGCTGCGGCCGCAGATGGGCGTTCAGGGCGTCCCGCACCGTGTCGGTCCGCCAGTCCTTGGTGAGGTCGAGATGGGCGACCTGATGGATCGCGTGCACGCCGGCATCGGTCCGGCCCGCGCAGGTGAGCCGGGCCTCCTCGCCGGAGAAGCGCGTGACCGCCGCCTCGATCGCGCCCTGGACCGTGGGATCGTCCGCCTGCCGCTGCCAGCCGCAGAACGGACCGCCGTCGTACTCGATGACGAGCTTGTAGCGGGGCATCAGCCGGCCCCCTCAAGGTCTCTCGATAGCGCTCCGATGTTCGATCTCGCGATACGGCACAGAGCTTCGGAAAGCGGCGCGCGCGATCGTTTCTGCGAGCGTGCCGAAGCGATCCGGCGTCGCGCCGAGCCTCGCCAGGGTGCGCTGCCCTGGGTCGCTTCGCTGCGCTCGCGATGACGGGTCGGGCCGCGCGCCGAATGCCGTGAACGGGCGACGCGCATCAGCCGAGGCGGGCGCCGGGCGTCAGGCGGGCGCCGCGGACGAACTCGGGCCCGTTGGCGCTGCCGCCCTTCCCGGCGCGGTGCAGCTCCAGGAGCCGGACGGCGCCGTCCCCGCAGGCGACGGTGCCTTCGGAATCGCGCAGCGTGCCCGGCGCGCCCGAACCCTCCGCCGGGGCGGCGCGGAGCACCTTCACGCGCTCGGAGCCCTTGCCGAGATCGACCTCGAAGAAGGCACCGGGGAACGGCGACAGCCCGTTGATCCGGTTGGCGACCTCGGCCGCCGGGCGGGACCAGTCGATCCGCGCCTCGTCGTTGGTGATCTTGTGGGCGTAGACGATTCCGTCCTCCGGCTGCGGCGCGAAGGTCAGCGTGCCCGAGTCGAGCGCCGCGAGGGCCCGCGCCATCAGGTCGGCGCCGAGGGGCATGAGCGCGTCGTGCAGGGCGCCCGCCGTCATGCCCGGGGTGATCGGCAACCGCGCCTCGAGGGTGACCGGGCCTGTGTCGAGACCGGCCTCCATCCGCATGACGCCGACGCCACTCTCGGCGTCGCCCGCCATCACGGCGCGCTGGATCGGCGCCGCGCCGCGCCAGCGCGGCAACAGGGATCCGTGCAGGTTGAGACAACCGTACCGCGGCGCGTCGAGGATCGCCTGCGGCAGCAGCATCCCGTAGGCCACGACGACCGCGACGTCCGCCCGGTGCGCCGCGAAGGTCTCGGCGGCTTCGGGCGTGCGGAGCGTCGCGGGCGTCAGGACCGGCGCGCCGAGCGTGTCGGCGAGCGCGTGGACCGGGGAGGGGCGCAGGCTCATGCCGCGGCCGGCCCTGGCGGGCGCGCGGGTGTAGACCGCCGCGATGTCGTGCCCGTCCTGCGCGAGCCGCGCGAGCGTCGGCACCGCGAAGTCCGGCGTGCCCATGAAGACGACGCGCATGGCCGGCTCAGGCCGCGTCGCGCTTGGCCGCCTTGGTGAACTTCTTGATCACCCGGTCGCGCTTCAGCTTCGACAGGTGATCGATGAACAGCACGCCGTTCAGGTGGTCGATCTCGTGCTGGATGCAGGTCGAGAACAGGCCGTCGGCCTCGATCTCCTGCTCCTTGCCGTCGAGGTCTCGGAACTTCACGCGCACCCGGTCCGGGCGCTCGACCTCGGCGTAGTAGTCCGGGATCGACAGGCAGCCCTCGTCGTAGACCCGCTTCTCCTCGGACGACCAGACGATCTCGGGATTGATGAAGACTCGCGCGTCGCGGACGCCTTCCTCCTTCGACGTGTCGATCGTCACGACGCGCTTCGCCACGCCGATCTGGATCGCCGCCAGCCCGACGCCAGGAGCGTCGTACATCGTCTCGAACATGTCGGCAACGAGGGTCCGGATCTCGGCGGTAATCGGCCCGACCGGTTCGGAGCCCAGGCGCAGGACGGGATCGGGAAGGATGACGAGCGGGCGGATGGTCATGGCGGGAACCGGCAGGGAAGGCGCCGGCACGGGTCCGGGCTCACCGTCGAATAGGATGCGGCCGAGGACCGGTCAAATACCGGTTCGCGACCTGTCGCCGGCCCTCAGAACACCGTCCGGCTGCGGATCGCCGCCGAGAGCGTGCCCTCGTCGAGGTAGTCGAGCTCGCCGCCGACCGGCACGCCGTGGGCGAGGCGCGTGACCTTCACGTCGCAGTGCCGGATCGACTCCGTGACGTAGTGGGCGGTGGTCTGGCCGTCGACGGTGGCGTTGAGCGCCAGGATGACCTCGGTCACCTCGGGCCGGGCCACGCGCTCCACGAGGCTCGCGAGGTTCAGGTGCTCCG
This sequence comes from Methylobacterium sp. yr668, assembly GCF_900116245.1. Classification (NCBI taxonomy): domain Bacteria; kingdom Pseudomonadati; phylum Pseudomonadota; class Alphaproteobacteria; order Hyphomicrobiales; family Methylobacteriaceae; genus Methylobacterium; species Methylobacterium sp. yr668. Next base: position 56,288 of record NZ_FOZY01000010.1, read on the forward strand.
GACGGACGCCGTCGAGCGCCGAGAGGACGCCGCCGAGCACGTGGTAGCGCGCCTTCACGGCCCCGGACCGCTCCAGCGCCCAGAGGTCGGACACGTCCTCCACCACCACGAGCGTCGTCGGATCGCGCTCGGCGTCGCGGCAGATCGTGCACGGGTCGGAGGTGTCGACGTTCCCGCAGCTCGTGCACACGATGATGCGGTCGGCCGCCACCCGCATCGCGTCGGCGAGGGGCCCGAGCAGCGTGTCGCGCTTCTTGATGAGCTGCAGGGCGGCCCGCCGCGCCGAGCGCGGTCCGAGGCCCGGCATGCGGGCGAGGAGCTGGATCAGGCGCTCGATCTCGGGGCCGGCGACGGCTTGGGGCATCGTGCCTCTGGGGCGAGGAAGGGGCTGCGGATCGGGACGGGCATAGACGGCGCCGGGCGCCGCGCAAGGGTCCGCGCGCCGATGCGGTCCATCGTATGTGGTATATGGGTATTCCGACGTCGCTGCGCCGGTGGCATTATGCTGCACGACGGACGGAACTGCTTACAGACCTGGGTTCCTGAGTCCACGACTGTGGTCTAACCTGTTTGTACACGTTGCGGGCTCCCGGCGGAGCCCATTATGACAGCGAAGCTTCGCCGCCTACGCGCGAGTGAGATGGCGAGCGGCCGGGAACGGAGAACCTGCGTGCGGCGGTCCTGTACGACCGCACGGACGTCTCCCGGGCAAACCCGGACGGCGGTGCCGTCCGGCTCAGTCGCGTCGACGGTCGAACAGGGGCCCGGGAGATACGATCATGACCAACATCGGTGATCACAACGCGGCCCACGGTGCCGAGGCGGCGGGCTTCCGCGACCTCGAGGCCGTCCACTGGAATTTCGAGGCCCCGCGCCTCTACGAGGAGGCCCTGTCCCGCAAGGAGGCGCAGCTCGCCCGCGGCGGCGCCCTCGTCGCCACCACCGGCAGCCATACCGGCCGTTCGCCCAAGGACAAGTTCGTGGTGCGCGACGCCGGCACCGAGAACGAGGTCTGGTGGGACAACAACGGCGCCATCACGCCCGAGCAGTTCGAGACCCTGCGCCAGGACTTCCTGAAGCACGCCGAGGGCAAGGAGCTGTTCGCCCAGGACCTCTACGGCGGCGCCGATCCGGCCTACCGGGTCAAGGCCCGGGTCTTCACCGAGTTCGCGTGGCACTCGCTGTTCATCCGCAACCTGCTGATCCGGCCGGACCGCTCCGAGATCGCGTCCTACGTGCCGGACATGACGATCATCGACCTGCCGAGCTTCCAGGCCGATCCCGCCCGGCACGGCTGCCGGTCGAAGACCGTGATCGCCATCGACTTCTCGAAGAAGCTCGTGCTGATCGGCGGCTCGGCCTACGCGGGCGAGATGAAGAAGTCAGTCTTCACCTACCTGAATTACATCCTGCCCGGCCAGGGCGTGATGCCGATGCACTGCTCGGCCAACGCGGCGCTCGATGCAGAGGGCGGCTCGGCGATCTTCTTCGGCCTCTCGGGCACCGGAAAGACGACGCTGTCGAACGACAGCTCCCGCCAGCTGCTGGGCGACGACGAGCACGGCTGGTCGAACGAGGGCATCTTCAACTTCGAGGGCGGCTGCTACGCCAAGACCATCCGCCTCTCGCGCAACGCCGAGCCGGAGATCTACGCCACCACCGAGCGCTTCGGCACGGTGATGGAGAACGTGATCATCGATCCGGTCACCCGCGCACCGGACTTCGACGACGCGTCGCTCACCGAGAACACCCGCTGTGCCTACCCGCTGGACTTCATCGCCAACGCCAGCGCCTCCGGCCGGGCCGGGCATCCGAAGAACATCGTCATGCTGACCTGCGACGCCTTCGGGGTGATGCCGCCGATCGCCAAGCTCACCGGCGCCGAGGCGATGTACCACTTCCTCTCGGGCTACACCGCCAAGGTGGCCGGCACCGAGCGCGGCCTGACCGGGCCCGAGGCGACCTTCTCGACCTGCTTCGGCGCGCCGTTCATGCCGCGGCATCCGAGCACCTACGGCAACCTGCTGCGCGACCTCATCGCCAAGCACAGCGTCGATTGCTGGCTGGTCAACACGGGCTGGACCGGCGGCGGCGTCGGCACCGGCCGGCGGATGCCGATCCGCGTGACGCGCCGCCTGCTGAGCGCCGCCCTCGACGGCTCGCTGGCGCAGGCCGAGTTCCGCCGCGACCCGTATTTCGGCTTCGCGGTGCCGGTCTCGGTTCCGGGCGTCGAGCCGCACATCCTGACCCCGGTAAAGACCTGGGCCAACAAGGGCGCCTTCGTGGAGACGGCGGCGCGGCTCGTGAAGATGTTCGACGACAACTTCAAGCGGTTCGAGGCCCATGTCGACGCCGACGTGCGCGCCGCCGGGCCGACCGCGCAGGCGATCGCGGCGTAAACCGAGAGCGGGCGGCCCGCGGGGCCGCCCGTTCGTCTTAGCGAGCGCAGGGAAGCAGCCCGGTCGCGCTACGCTGGATTGCTTCGCTGCGCGCGCGAAGACGGTTCGGACGTCCTGTCCGGGATGCGTCCTAGAACGGCAGCTTCATGCCCGGCGGCAGGGGCAGGCCCTTGGTCAGCTCGGCCATGCGCTCCTGCATGGTCGCCTCGGCCTTCCCGCGGGCGTCGTTGCAGGCCGCGACGATCAGGTCCTCAAGGATCTCGCGCTCGTCCGCGACCATCAGCGAGGGGTCGATGCTGACGCCCTTCATCTGGCCCTTGGCGCTCATGGTGACCCGGACGGAGCCGCCGCCGGAGGCGCCGGTCACCTCGATCTCGTCCATCTCGGACTGCAGGTTGGCCATCTTCTCCTGCATGGCCTGAGCCTGCTTCATGATGCCCATCAGGTCGCGCATGCGGCTCTCTTTCTGTTTCCTCGTCTGATCTGGGTATGGCGCGGCCCGGGCGCCACCGTGCGTCAGGCGTCGTCGTCCTCGACCTCGCCGACCCGCGCGGCGTCACCTTCCCCGAGGATCTCCTGCTCGGCGGAGGGGAGGGCCTCGGAGATTGTCTCGCGCACGTCGACGATCTCGGCCCCGGGGAAGCGCGTCAGAACCTCGCGCACGAACGGGTCGGCGGCGGCGTTCTCCCGGCGTGTCTCGGTCGCGGCGCGGGCGGCCGCGTCGAGGGTCGGGGCGCCCTCGTCCTTCGACAGGGCCACCACCCAGCGCCGCCCGGTCCAGCGCTCGATGGCGGCGGCGATGTCGTTGGCGAGGCTCGACCGGCCGCCGGAGGCGAGGCGGAACTCGATCCGGCCCTCCTCGAAGCGCACCAGGTGGACGTCGCGCTCCAGCGCGGTCCGCAGCAGGATATCCCGGTTGGCGTCGGCCAGCGCGATCAGGTCCTCGAACCGACCGAGACGCGGCGTCGGCGGTGCCGCGGGCGCCGGCCTCGGCGCCGCCGCACCGACGGGCGCGCCGATCGGGACGCTCGCCGGCGCGTTCACCGCGACGGGCGCGGCCAGGGGCGCCGCGACCGGGGCGGGCTCCGGAGCGACCGTGCGGGGTGCCGCGGCGAGCGCCGCGGAACCGCCGCCGCGCAGGTCGGGAATCGGCGGGAGGGGCGGCCGGACCGACGCGACCGGGGCCTCGTCCGCGGGCGCGGCGGCGGCCTCGGCCCGGAGCTGGCGCAGGGCCTCGTCGGGTGTGGGCAGGTCGGCCGCGTAGGCGAGGCGCACGATCGCCATCTCGGCGGCCGCGAGGGGCCGGGGCGCCGCCTGGACCTCGGGAATCGCCTTCAGCAGGATCTGCCACGCCCGCGACAGGGCGCGGATTGAGAGCTTCTCGGCGAACGCGGCACCGCGGACGCGCTCGGTCTCGCTGAGCGTCGGGTCGGCGGCGGCTTCCGGCACCACCTTGAGCCGGGTGACGAGGTGCGTGAAGGCCGCGAGATCCGAGAGAACGACCGACGGGTCCGCGCCGGAATCGTACTGCGCCCGCAGCTCCGCGAAGGCGGCCGGCACCGCGCCGCGCATCACCGCCTCGAACAGGTCGAGGATCCGGGCGCGGTCGGCGAGGCCCAGCATGTCGCGCACGCTCTGCGCCGTGATCGTGCCGGCGCCGTGGGCGATCGCCTGGTCGAGCAGCGAGAGCGCGTCGCGCACCGACCCTTCCGCGGCGCGCACGATGGCGCCCAGAGCCTCGTCCTCGACCGATACGCCCTCGGCCGCGCAGACCTTCGCGAGATGCGCGTGCAGGGTCGGCGCCTCGACCCGGCGCAGGTCGAATCGCTGGCAGCGGGACAGGATCGTCACCGGGACCTTGCGGATCTCCGTGGTGGCGAACACGAATTTCGCGTGCGGCGGCGGCTCCTCCAGCGTCTTCAGGAAGGCGTTGAACGCCTTCTCGGAGAGCATGTGGACCTCGTCCACGATGTAGACCTTGTAGCGCGCCGAGACCGGCCCGTAGCGGATGCCGTCGATGATCGCCCGGACGTCGTCGATGCCGGTATGCGAGGCGGCGTCCATCTCCAGCACGTCCATGTGCCGGGATTCCATGATCGCCGCGCAGTGGAGGCCGAGTTCCGGCATCGACACGGTCGGGCCGGTGTCGGGCTGTCCGGCGCGGGCGTAGTTGAGGCCGCGCGCCAGGATGCGGGCCGTCGTGGTCTTGCCGACTCCACGGACGCCGGTGAGCATCCAGGCCTGTGGGATGCGGTTGGCCGCGAACCCGTTGGCGAGGGTCCGCACCATCGCGTCCTGGCCGATTAGGTCGCCGAAATTGGTGGGGCGGTACTTGCGCGCGAGCACCCGGTAGGGCGTCGCCGCGGCGGGGGGCGCTGGAAACCCGGGCAGGCCCGGCTCGTCGTCAGGCGTGCCGGTCGTAGCGTCCATGCCGTGTCTGGGTCCGGCTGCCGCGCGCCGTGGATTGAGGTGGGAGGCTGGACGAAGACCCGCTCGGTCTCGTTAGGGCTGCTTCCTTCCGGACCTGACCCGGTTGGCGAGTGAAACGTCCCTCGCCAACCCCCCGCCGGCTATATGGCCGGGCCTCGGCCCGAACGCAAGCGCTGCTGAAGCCGAGTCGAAGCGCAGCCGAAGCGCTGCCTCACTCGGCCTTGCGCTTCACGATGGCCAGGGTCTTCGGATCGAGCTTCAGGTCGAACTGCTTGCCGCTCGCGTCGATCGCGTCGTCGACCTCGATCATGCCGTCGTCGAGCTCGATCTCCTTCCACTTGGTGAAGCCCTCCTGCTTGAGCATGGCCTCGACCTTGGCCTGCTGATCGGCCGGAAGCTTCTCGTCGGCGCGGGCGGTGAGGCCGGTGCCCGCGATCAAAGTCAGGGCGAGAAGGGACGTGGTCAGGCGCATGGCTGTCTCCGATCCGGCAATTGTTTCCGGCTGTGAACAGGCGTGCCGCGGCGGAGTTCCATGGCGGCGATCCCCTTGAGCCGCCCCCGAATCTGCCGCACATCTTGGCCGTACCGGAACGCGGCGGCGAGGACACTGCACGAATGGTCACCCGCGTCGCCACCGTGGCCTTCGAGGGCATCGAGGCGCGGGCGGTGGACGTGCAGGTCCAGATCGTGCCGGGCTCGGTGGTGTTCACCGTCGTCGGTCTGCCCGACAAGGCGGTGGCGGAATCGCGCGAGCGGGTCCGCGGAGCGCTGATCGCCTCGGGGCTGGCGCTGCCGGCCAAGCGCATCACGGTGAACCTCGCCCCGGCGGATCTTCCCAAGGAAGGCTCGCATTTCGACCTGCCGATCGCGCTGGGCGTCATGGCGGCCATCGGCGCGATCCCGGCGGACGCGCTCGCCGGCTACTGCGTCCTGGGCGAGCTCGCCCTCGACGGCAGCATCACGGCGGTGAGCGGCGTGCTGCCAGCCGCGATGGCGGCGGCCGATCGGGGGCTCGGGCTCATCTGCCCGGCGTCCACTGGGCCGGAGGCGGCCTGAGCGGGGGGCGACCTCGACGTGCTCGCGCCGCGCTCGCTGATCCAGCTCGCCAATCACTTCAAGGGCAGCCAGGTGATGGCGCGGCCGGAGCCCACCGTCGCCGCGCCGGCCGGCCCGCTGCCGGACCTCGCCGACATCAAGGGGCAGGAGGGCGCCAAGCGCGCCCTGGAGATCGCGGCCGCCGGGGGCCACAACCTGTTGATGAACGGGCCGCCCGGCTCGGGCAAGTCGATGCTGGCGGCGCGTCTTCCCTCGATCCTGCCGCCGCTCACGCCGCGCGAGCTGCTCGACATCTCCATGATCCAGTCGGTGGCGGGCGCGCTGAAGGACGGGGCGCTCTCGAACCGCCGGCCGTTCCGGCAGCCGCACCATTCCGCCTCGATGGCGGCCCTGGTGGGGGGCGGCCTCGGGGCGCGGCCCGGTGAGGTCTCCCTGGCCCATGGCGGCGTGCTGTTCCTGGACGAGCTCCCCGAATTTTCCCCGCAGGTGCTCGACAGCCTGCGCCAGCCGATGGAATCCGGGGCGGTGATGATTGCCCGGGCCAACCACCGAATCACCTACCCGGCGCGGTTCCAGCTGGTCGCGGCGATGAGCCCGTGCCGCTGCGGCCAGGGTCTCGAACCGGGCTACGCCTGCCGGCGCGGGCCGAACGCGCGCTGCATGGCGCAGTATCAGGCGCGGATCTCCGGCCCGATGCTCGACCGCATCGACCTGCGCGTCGAGGTGGCGGCGGTGACGGCCGCCGACCTGATCCTGCCCGCGCCGGCCGAGGGCTCCCGCGAGGCGGCCGCGCGGGTGTCGGCGGCCCGCGCGCTCCAGGGCGCGCGCTACGCCGCGCGCGGACTACCGGAATCCACCACCAACGCGACCTGTCCCGCGACGCTGATCTCGGACGTCGCGAGCCCCGACGCCGACGGGACGGCGCTGATCCGCCAGGCGGCCGAGAGCATGCGCCTCTCCGCCCGCGGCTTCCACCGGACGCTGCGCGTCGCCAGGACCCTGGCCGACCTCGACGGCGAGGCGCAGGTCCGCCGGCTCCACCTCGCCGAGGCGCTGTCGTACCGCGGGCGGGGCGACAGCGCGGCGGCCGCCGCTTGAGCGCCGGACCGCGCGGCCCGACCGACCTGACGGTCACGATCGGCCAGCACAGCAGCGCCGGCCGCAAGGCCGCCAACCAGGATTTCAACGGCGCGCTGGTTCCCGTCCAGCCGGCGCTGGGCCTGAAGGGGATCGCGGTCGCCCTCGCCGACGGGATCAGCAGCAGCGCGGCGGGCGCGGCGGCGAGCGAGACCGCGGTCAAGAGCTTCCTCAGCGACTATTACGCCACGCCGGACACGTGGTCGGTGAAGACCTCGGCGCAGCGCGTGATCGCGGCCACGAATTCCTGGCTCTACGCCGAGACGCGGCGCGGCGCCGATCCGAACGATGCCGACCGGGGCCACGTCACGACCTTCGACGCCCTCGTGCTGAAATCCCGCGTGGCCCACCTCTTCCACGTGGGCGATGCCCGGATCTGGCGGGTGTCCGGCCGGTCGCTCGAGCAGCTCACCGAGGACCACCGGGTCGTCGTCTCCGCGGCGGAATCGTATCTCGGCCGCGCCCTCGGAGCGCAGGGCCGCGTCGAGATCGACTACCACGCCGTGGGCGTCGAGGCCGGTGACACCTTCGTGCTGACGACGGACGGCATTCACGAGCATGTCCGGCCCCGCGACATGGTCGCGGAGATCGCTGCGGCCGGGACCCTGGACGCGGCCGCGCGGGCGATCGTCGAGATGGCCCTGGCGGCCGGCAGCCCGGACAACCTGACGATCCAGATCGTGCGGGTTGAGACCGTGCCGGAGGGCGAGCCGGCCGACCTCCTCGGCGAGGCCGAGGGGCTGGACCCGGCGCCGCTCCTCGACCCGCCCGCGGAGCTCGACGGCTTCCGCCTGCTGCGGATCCTCCATTCCGGTCCCCGGAGCCGCGTCTACCTGGCGCTCGAGGCGGAGACCGGCGCCCAGGTTGCGCTGAAGGTGCTGTCCCTGGACCTGCGGGACGATCCCGCCCAGCGGAAGCGCTTCGTCATGGAGGAGTGGATCGCGCGGCGGATCGACAATCCCCACGTGCTGAAGGCCCATCCCCAGGCCGGCCGCCGCAGCCACCTCTACACGGTGATGCGCTACGTCGAGGGCCAGACCCTGACCCAGTGGATGCGCGACCACGCGGCGCCCGAGCTGGAGGCGGTGCGGGGGCTCGTCGAGCAGCTCGCCCGGGGCGTGCAGGCCTTCCACCGGCGGGAGATGGTCCACCAGGACCTGCGGCCCGACAACGTCCTGATCGACGCGGCCGGCACCGTCCAGATCATCGATTTCGGCGCGACCCAGGTCGCCGGCGTCGTCGAGGGCGACCCGCGGATCGACCCGGCGGAGATCCTGGGCACGGTGCAGTACACGGCGCCGGAGTGCTTCCTCGGCGCCCCGGGGACCGCCCAGTCGGACGTCTTCGCGGTCGGCGTTATGACCTACCAGATGCTCACGGGGCGGCTGCCCTACGGCGACGCGGTGCCCCGGGCCCGGACGCGCGCGGCGCAGCGGCGGCTGCGCTACGCGTCGGCGCTGACCGTGCGCCCGCTGCTGCCGGTCTGGGTCGACGGAGCGCTGCGCAGGGCCGTCCATCCCGATCCGCAGCGGCGCTACGCGACCGTGTCGGCCTTCGTCCACGACCTGCGCCACCCCAACCCGGCCTTCACGGATGGCCGGCGGGCGTCGCTCCTGGAGCGCGACCCGCTGCTGTTCTGGCGCCTGCTGTCGCTGGTGCTCGGGCTCGTCGCGCTGGTGCTCGCGGCGATCCTGATCGCCGGCCCGCGTCGGTGAGCCCCGGCTCGCGCCTCAGGGATCCAGCTCCGGGTAGCGGCGGAAGATGCCGTCCTCGTTGAACGGGATCCGGCGCGCGCTGGCGAGGTAGGCGGCGAGCCGCGGGCGCCGCGCCACGGTCTCGTGGAGCCGCGCCACCTGCGGGGTTCTCCGGAGGGCCGCGGCGGTCGCCTTGGGGAAGGCGTAGAGCAGGCCGTCGACGAGCTGGAACAGCGACAGGTCGGCGTAGCAGAGCTCCGCGCCGACGAGGCGGCCGCCGTTGGCCGCCAGCACGCGCTCGAAATAGCCGAGATATTTCGGGACGCGCTCGTCCCGGAACTCGGCCGCCCGGCGCAACGCCTCGGCCTTCTGATCCGCGTAGTACAGGCCGACGCCGACGGGATGGTGGGTGTCGTGCGCCTCGTCGACCGCGTCGGCGACGGTGAGCTGGAGCTGATGGGTCCAGATCCGGTCGCGCTCCGACGGGCCCACGAGCCCGAGGCGCGGTCCGAGATAGAGCAGGATCGCGGCGCTCTGCCCGACGACGACGTCGCCGTCGCGCAGGAAGGGCGGTGCCAGGGGCGGTCGCGGATCGGCGGGGTCGGACAGTCGGTCGAGCATCGGGCCGATGCCGCCGGAATCGTCGTCCTGGCGGGCCACGTCGACGTAGTCGGCGCCGGCCTCCTCGAGGGCGAGGCGGACGAACTCGCCGCGCCCCTGGATCATCGGCCAGTAATGGAGCTCGTAGGGCATCGCCGCCTCCGGGTCGGGGAAGGCGCGGCGACCCCGGACGGTTCCCGCTCAGTTGTTCTCGGCCGGCTCCTCCGCCGAGGCCTTCTCGAGCGGCGGCTCGGCGCTGGCGACGGCCTTGCGGGCGAACATCGGCTGAAGGCGCTCGGCGAGCTGCTGGTCCAGATGCTTGACGTACGCGCCCTTGAAGTAGCGCTCACCGGTCTTCGCGCCGTAGAGGTTGTCGTGGGTCCGGATCATCGCGGCGACCTCCGGGCGGCACAGGAAGCCCGTGATGCCGACGGCCTCGTACCAGCGGCCGGCGCGCGCCTCTGCCGTCGCCTTCGGGTTCGACAGCACCGTCTCGGCGAAGCACGCGGTGGCGGCCTGTCGCAGCGGCGCCAACACCTTCTCGGCCTCCGCCGCGTTCACCTTCGGGGCGGCCGGGTGCCGGTGAGGCCGCGCCTCGGCGGCCGAGACGAGCGCGAGGACGGCGAAGGTGGCGAGGATCGAAGTCTTCATACGGGCGGCCTCGTCGGGTGTCCGAACCGCGTTCAGCTCTCGCTCATGATTGCGTCGGGATCGGGGCTGGCGGTTCGGTCCGGGTGCCCGATTCCGGGCAAGATCCGGGCTGTTTCGCGGCGGCCACAGCCGCGCTCAGCCGCGCCGCTCCGCGTTCCAGTGTCCCCGGCAGGCGAGGGCCCCGGTCGAGACCCAGGTTCCGGCACCGAAGCCGTCCGAGCCCAGGCGTCCCCGCACGTCGGCGGTGGCGGCGCCGTTGGAGATCGAGCCGCGGATCGCCCCGTTCCGCGCGACGCCACCCTCGACCACGAAGGCGGTCCCGATGAAGCGCGCCCGCCCGCGCTCGATCCGCACCGGGTAGCGGTAGGCACGGTCGCAGTTCCCCGTCTCGGTGATGATCTCGACGCTCCATGTGCCGTCGAACCGATCGGGCAGGGCGGCGGCGCGGGGGGCGGACGCGGCGGGCAGCGTGCCGGCGAGGAGCAGGGCGACGGCGATGCGGGGCGTCATGCGGATCCGGAGTGCCGTGGGCTTCGGGGAGACCGGCGCCCCGTCAGCGCGGCGCCTGCGGCGCGGGCGTCCGCATGGCCGCACGGAGTGCCGCGTTGAGGAGAGCGAGGAGGTCGCAACCGACATGCAGGAAGGCGGCCACGCCCGCCTGCTTCAGCGGCTCGGCCAGGTCCGTCGGCTTCCCGGCGAGGTAGACCGGTCCGGCCCCGGCCCCGGTCAGCGCCTCCGCGGTCGCGACCGCGCGCTCGGCGTAGATCCCGTCGGTGGAGCAGATGCAGGCGAGGCTCGCGCCGGATTCCCGGAACGCCGCCGCCGCCGCCTCGGCATCGGGGAAGCCCTCGTTCGACAGAGCCTCGAGCCCGCCGGCCGCGAAGGCGTTGGCCGCGAAGGTCGCCCGGGCGTTGAAGGCCGCCACCGGGCCGAGATTGGCCAGGAACACGATCGGCCTGCGACCGGTCTTGGCGAGGAAGGCGTCCGAGGCGTCCCGCAGGGCCTCGTAGGGCTCCGCGAGGCGCTGGGACGGCAGCGCGTCGCAGGCGACCGCCGAGCCCGCGCCGAAGTTGGATCCGCGCACCGCCGCCACGGGCGGCACGTCGAGAACCGTGACCGGCTTCTCGGGGAGGTTCGGAAACTCGCTCGCACCCGTGAGCGGTTCGCGGCGGGTGGCCACCGCCTTGGCGCGGGCCTCGCGGGTCAGCTCGATCCGCCGCTGGAGCTTGCCGATGCTGAGCGAGGCGACGATCCCGCCCTCGGCCTCGATCGCCTGGAACGCCGCCCAGCCCGCCTCGGCGAGCTCGGCCGTCAGGGCCTCGAAACCGCCGGCGCCGGCCGCGGGGTCGCTGACCCGCGCGAGGTGGGATTCCTCGATGAGCACGATCTGACTGTTGCGCGCCACGCGCCGGGCGAAGGCGTCGGGCAGGCCGAGGGCCTGCGTGTACGGCAGGACCGCGACGCTGTCGGCGCCGCCCATGCCGGCCGAGGCCGCCGCCATGCCGGTCCGGAGGATGTTCACGAACGGGTCGCGCTTGGTCATCATCCGCCACGCGGTCTCGGCGTGGAGGCGCAGCGGCTGCGGGTCGAGGCCGCAGGCCTGCTCGACGCGCGCCCAGAGGCGCCGCATCGCGCGGAACTTCGCGACGGTGACGAACTCATCGGCATCGGCCGCGAGCAGCACGGCGACGCGGTCGCGCGCGCTCGCGAGATCGTGACCGGCCGCTTCCAGGGCGCGCAGGTAGGCGACGGCGGTGGCGAGCACCGCGCCGAGTTCCGCCGCCTCGCCGGCGCCGGCCTCGTGGTAGGGCCGGCCGTCGGCCAGGAAGGCCCGGCCGCGGAAACCCGCCGCCTCCAGCTCGGCCACGGCCTCGGCGAGGCGGGGCGCGATGTCGGTCCAGACGGCTCCGAGGCTGCCGGTGGCCGCCAGGACGCCGACGGGATCGAGCCCCAGATCGACGTCATAGGTCGAGAGATCCTCGCCGCGGCGCTCCGCCAGCGCCTTGACCAGCTGGGCCACCTCCAGGCCGCGACCGCCGGCATCGATCCGCAGGGCGATCAGCGGCAGCATCACGCCCTTCAGGGCGGCGTCGAACTCCTCGACGCTCGCCGCGGTGAGACCGTAGCCGCGGGCGCCCGGCGCGCCCGCGAAGGCGAGCACGAGGGCATCGGCCCCGCCCTCGAGATCGGTGAGCGCCTGCGTGTTCGCGGTTCCGAGGTCGGGATGGTCGACCCGCTGGGCGATCCGCCAGGGTCCGGGCTCGCGCACCGGCTGCGCCGCCGGCTCGGCCGGTCCGTAGAGGGGCTCGATCCGCAGTCCGTCGGCCGTCCGCGACACCAGCCGCTTCTCGAAATCGGCGCCCTTCAGGACGCCTTCGACGAGGCCGAGCCAGCGCGCCCGGTCTGCGGGCTCGAAGAGGTCGGCGAGCGGTCTGTCTTCCATCGGTACGTCCCAGGGCGCGGCGTCTTCTGCACCGCTTTCATGCGTTTGCCTCGCACGCCGCTCCGCCGCTGGCAATCGCCCGATGGTTGAGGAAAGCTCAAGCCGCGGATCACCGATTTTTGAGTGATGCGGCGCAGGTGCGATGAGGGGCACCTGCCGATCCGGATCGCGAGTCCGAGCCGCTGCCGGCGAGCTCGAGCCGACCGAACGGGGCGCGATCCCGCCCGCGTCAGCCGAGGATGATCAGGCCGGCGAAGCCGAGGGCACCGACGATGATCCGCCACCACGCGAACAGCCAGAAACCGTGGCGGGAGACGTAGTCGAGGAGAAACCGCACCACGAACAGCGCCGAGACGAACGACACGATGAAGCCGATCGCGATCAGCCCGACATCGTTGCTCGAGAGGTATTTATAGTTGTCGAGCAGGTCCTTGGCGAAGGCGCCCGCCATGGTCGGCATCGCGAGGTAGAAGGAGAACTCGGTGGCCGAGCGCTTGTCGGCGCCCATCAGCATCGCGCCCACGATCGTGGCGCCCGAGCGCGAGACGCCGGGGATCATCGCCAGGCACTGGAAGATGCCGATCTTCAGGTCCATCAGCAGCGAGAAGTCGTAGACGTCAGTCTTCTTCACCTCGAGGTCGGTGTCGTCGATGACGAGGAGCACGAGGCCGCCGGCCACCAGGGTCGCGCAGACGATCCACGGGTTGAACAGGTAGGCCTTGATCAGCTTCGAGAAGAGGCCGCCGATGATCGCCGCCGGCAGGAACGCCACCAGGATGCCGAGGACGAAGCGGCGCGCCTTCGGATCGGACGGCAACGCGGTGGCGATCCCCAGGAGGCGGCGAAAATACACCAGCAGGATCGCCAGGATCGCGCCGAGCTGGATCAGCACCTCGAAGGTGTTGTTGGGCGAGTGGAAGCCGATGAAGTGCCCCACCAGCAGCTGGTGGCCGGTGGAGGAGACCGGGATGAACTCGGTCGCCCCCTCCACCAGGGCGAGCAGCACTGCCTTGCCGATGCTTGCCGGATCCATCGCGACGCCCTGTGCCGCGCGCGCGGAGGCCCCCGTCGGGCCACCGCCTGCCACGCGAAATGGTTGTACCCGAGGCTTCGCCGATCAGGGTTGACGGGCAGTTACCGGGCCGGGCCGCGCGTGTTAAGGGCTCGGCAACGGTCGGGCAATAACGCTCGGTCCGAAGTCCTCTGCGCCGAAGACCCGCGCTTCAGGACCCACGACGAGCGCGGGACCGGCCGCGCTGGCAGACCGAACGTCCCGCACGGCCTCGATGGCAACCCTCTACCATTTCCCCTTCTGCGCGAATTCCCGTTTCATCCGTCTCGTGCTCGCCGAGATGGGCATGGAGCCGACGCTGTTCGAAGAACGGCCCTGGGAGCGGCGCGACGACTTCCTGCTGATCAACCCGGCGGGCGTCACGCCCGTGCTGCTGGAGCAGAACGGCCTCGTGGTTCCCGGCGCCGGCGTCATCGCCGAGTACCTCGACGAGACCCGCGGCCTCGGGCTCTCGGGGCGGCGGATGCTGCCGGAGGACACCGTCGAGCGCGTGGAGGTGCGGCGCCTGCTCGACTGGTTCCTGGTCAAGTTCGAGTCCGAGGTGACCGCCTACCTCGTCAACGAGAAGATCTCGAAGCGCTTCATGTCGGCCAACGAGGGCGGCGGCCCGCCCGACATGAACGCGATCCGCGCGGCGCGCTCCAACGTGCGCTACCACCTCAAATACATCGGCTACCTCATCGCGCGGCGGCGCTGGATCGCCGGCGACAACCTGACCTATGCCGATCTCGCGGCGGCCGCCCATCTCTCCTGCGTCGACTACCTGGGCGACGTGCCCTGGGACGAGGACGAGATGGCGCGGAACTGGTACGCCCGCGTCAAGTCGCGGCCCTCGTTCCGCGCCCTGCTCGCCGACCGGGTGGCCGGGATGGCACCGGCCGCCCACTACGCGGATCTGGATTTCTGAACGCCCGACGGACCTACCACGGCGCCGACCTGCGCCGCCTCGTCGAGACCCGGGCGCGGACGCTCGGGTTCTGCGGCCTGCGCGTGACCCGACCCGACCGGCTGCCCGACCTGCCCGGCCGCCTGTCCGCCTGGCTCGCCGAGGGCGAGCAGGGCACCATGGACTGGATGGCGGAGCGGGCCGACCAGCGCGCCAGCCCGATCGCGCTGTGGCCCGGGGTGCGCAGCATCCTGGTCCTGGCGATGAGCTACCGGCCGGAGCACGATCCCCTCGACCTCGTGGCGCGTCGCGACCGCGGTGCCGTGGCCGCCTACGCGCAGCGGCGGGACTATCACGAGGTTTTGAAGGGCCGCCTGAAAGAACTGGGTGGGTATCTGTCGGCCAAGGGCGACGTGCGGGTGAAGGTCTTCTGCGACACCGCCCCCGTCATGGAGAAGACCCTGGCGGAGGCGGCCGGCCTCGGCTGGCAGGGCAAGCACACGGTGCTGATCTCCCGCGGGCACGGCAACTGGCTGCTCCTCGGCGCGATCTACACGAGCGCGGAGTTCGAGCCCGACCCGCCGGAGCCCGACTGTTGCGGCTCGTGCCGCGCCTGCCTGGACGTCTGCCCCACCGACGCGTTCCCGGCGCCTTACCGGCTCGATGCCCGCCGCTGCATCTCGTACCTGACGATCGAGCATGCCGGGCCGATCCCGGCGGCGTTCCGGGCGGCGATCGGCAACCGGGTGTTCGGCTGCGACGATTGCCTGGCCGTCTGCCCCTGGAACAAGTTCGCCCGCACCGCGGCAGAGAGCCGCCTCGCCGCGCGGGCGGACCTGGCGGCCCCGGCGCTCGCGGATCTCGCGGGCCTCGACGACGCGGCGTTCCGCACCTTCTTCGCCGGCACGCCGGTGAAGCGCACCGGGCGCGATCGCTTCCTCCGCAACGTCATGATCGCGATCGGGAATTCCGATGACCCGTCGCTCGCGGAGGCGGCCGTCGCGCGCCTGCGCGACCCGTCTCCACTGGTGCGCGGCATGGCGGTCTGGGCCTGCGGCCGGCTGCTGGCGCCCGAGGCCGTGCGCGCGCTCGGGCGCCAGCACGGCGATTCCGAGACCGACGCCCACGTGCGGGACGAGTGGCGGGCCGCCACCGGCTTGACGGAACCGCGGACGGACGAGACATCCGCGGCATGAACCTCTTCGTCTTCGGGCTCGGCTTCACGGGCCGTCACTTCGCCGAGCGGGCGCGGCCGCGTTTCGGGACCGTCCGCGCCACGGTGACCGACCCCGCGGCCGCCGACCGCATCGCCGCGGAGACGGGCTTCGCCATGCGCGCCTTCGGGCCGGAAGCCGACGATCCCCGGATCGCGGCGGATCTCGCCGACACGGACGTGCTCCTGGTCTCGGCGCCCCCCGGCGAGGCCGGCGACCCGGTGCTGGCCCGCTACGCCGACGCCGTCGCGGCGAGCCGGATCCGGTGGATCGGCTACCTGTCGACCATCGGTGTCTACGGCGACCAGGGCGGCGCCTGGATCGACGAGACCACGCCGGCGACCCCGCGCAGCGCCCGGTCCAAGGTGCGCGTCGACGCCGAGGCGGCGTGGCTGGCGCTCGGCGCCGCGACCGGCAAGGCCGTTCAGGTCTTCCGGCTCTCGGGCATCTACGGACCCGGGCGCAACCCGATCGTGAAGCTGCGGGAGGGCCGCTCGCAGCGCATCGTGAAGGCCGGGCAGGTCTTCAACCGCATCCACGTCGACGACATTGCCACGACGCTGCTCGCCTCGATCGACCGGCCGCGGCCGGGGGCGATCTACAACGTCACCGACGACGAGCCGACCGCGCCCCAGACCGTGACCGAGCACGCGGCGGCCCTCACAGGCCTGCCGCTGCCGCCCGAGATCGATTTCGAGACCGCCGACCTGTCGCCGATGGCGCGCAGCTTCTACGGCGAGAACAAGCGCGTCCGGAACCGCCTGATCCGCGACGAGCTCGGCGTGGCGCTCGCCTACCCGACCTATCGCGAGGGGCTCGCGGCCCTCAAGGACCAGCCCTGATCAGGCCTCGAGGTGCCGCGGCCGGACGAGGCGGCGGAGCAGGCCGTCGCGGGGGCCGACCAACATCGAGGCCAGATAGAGCGCGCCGGCCGCCAGCACGATGGCCGGCCCGCTCGGCACGTCGTACCGGTACGACAGGCTGAGCCCCGACACGCTCGCCAGGGCCGCGATCAACATCGAGACCGGGATCAGCCCGGCCAGGTCGCGGGCCCAGAACCGGGCCGCCACCGCCGGCAGCAGCATCAGCCCCACCGCCAGCAGCGTGCCGAGGGCCTGGAACCCGCCGACGAGGTTCACGACGACCAGCGCCAGGAAGGCGAGGTGGACCGGGCCGCCGCTGCGGCTCACGCTCCGCAGGAACAGGGGATCGACGCATTCCATCACGAGCGGCCGGTAGATCAGGGCCAGGGCCAGCAGGGTCAGCGTGCTGATGCCGCCGAGCAGCCAGAGCGCGGCGTCGTCGAGCGCCAGGACCGAGCCGAACAGGAAGTGCATGAGGTCGATCTGCGAGCCGCGCAGGGAGACCAGCAGCACGCCGGCCGCGAGCGAGATGAGGTAGAAGGCCGCGAGATTCGCGTCCTCCCGGACGACCGTCGCGCGGGTGACGGCGCCCGCGAGGAGAGCGACCGCGAGGCCGGCCACGAGGCCGCCCAGCGTCATCGCCGGCAGCGACAGGCCGGCGACGAGGAAGCCGACCGCGGCGCCGGGCAGGATCGCGTGGCTCATCGCGTCGCTCATCAGGCTCATACGGCGCAGCGTCAGGAACACGCCGATGGGCGGCGCCGAGACCGACAGGGCGAGGCAGCCCGCCAGGGCACGGCGCATGAAGCCGAACTCCACGAACGGCGCGAACAGGGATCCGAGCGGATCGGTCACGCGGCGTCCTCGTGGTGGTGATGGTCCGCGCCGCCGTGGTCGTGCGCCGCCGCGACGGCTCGCGGCCCGGCGCAGATCGCCGCGCCCTCGTCCCAGGCCTCGGACAGGTTGCGGGCGCGCGCGAGGTTCTCGGCCGTCAGGACTCGCGCGGTCGGACCCCAGGCCACGGGCTCTCGGGCGAGCAGCAGCGTCGTCGGGAAATGCGCGCGGACCTGCTGGAGGTCGTGGAGGGCCGCGACCACGGTCCGGCCCTCGGCGTGCCAAGTGCGGATGAGCGCCAGGAGATCGTCGACCGTCCGCGCGTCGATGCCGGTGAACGGCTCGTCGAGGAGCACGACCGGGCAGTCCTGCAGGATCAGACGGGCGAACAGGGCGCGCCGGAACTGTCCGCCCGACAGGGTGCCGATCGGCCGCGCCGCGAAGCCGTCGAGGCCGACCGTGGCCAGCGCCGCCTCGATCGCCGGGCGCCGCCGGGTGAGGCTGCGCCACGCCCCCGCGCGCCGCCAGAGGCCCATGCCGGCGAGATCCATGACGGTGAGCGGGAAGCTCCGGTCGATCTCGTCGACCTGCGGCATGTAGGCGAGGGCGCCGGCGCGCTCGATGCGCCCGTCCAGGCAACGGATCTCCCCGGCCATGCCCTTGAGAAGCGTCGACTTGCCGGCCCCGTTCGGGCCGACGAGGGCGAGCAGGTCGCCGGCCCGCACGGACCCGTCGAGGTGGTGGACCGCCGGATGCCGGTCGTAACCGAGGGTGAGACCGACGAGGCGGATCGGATCCGGGCGCGCGCCGCTCATGTCGCCAGCGCCCAGGCGATGGTCAGCCAGACCAGCGCCGAGAGCAGCGCGGCGAGCGCCAGCCGCAGGCCGATCCCGCTCTGGAACAGCGATCGCCGCGCCGCGTGTCTCGGGCTGGGAATGGTCGGCACGGGGTCCTCGTCGCGCGCTCACGCCGGCGCGGGCACCACGCGGGGCTACTGGTGCGGTGCTGGGCGGCGGTGATACACTGTAACAAACCCGCGGGACAACCTGCGGATCACGTCTGGAGCGATCATGCACCGTCACGAGGGTCACGACGCGTGCCACGCCGGCACCGGTGACATGCTCGCGCGGGCCGAGGCCCTGTGTCGCGAGCGCGGTCTTCAGTTCACGCCCCTGCGCCGGGAGGTGCTCGAGGCGGTGGCCGAGTCCGCCAAGGCTCAGGGCGCCTACGATATCGCGGAGCGGCTGAGCGCGCCGGGCAAGCGCGTGGCCCCGGTCTCGGTCTACCGCGCCCTCGACTTCCTCATGGAGCAGGGTCTGGTCCACCGGATCGCGAGCCGCAACGCCTTCATCCCCTGCGCGCACGGCCACGCCCCCGGGGAGGGGGTCATCTTCCTGATCTGCCGCACCTGCGGCGGCGTCGACGAGGCCTCGTCGGAGGAAGTCGAGGGCAGCCTGGGGCGCACGCTGGAGCGGGCCGGCTTCACCCCGACCCACAGCATCCTGGAGGTTGAGGGCGATTGCGGCGCCTGCCGGGAGCGGAAGCAGGCCCCCTGAGGCGCCACTTCCAGGGCGGACGGCCGCCGGGTGCCGGTCAGAAGGCGTTCTGGTAGGCGCGGCGCGAGACGACCGTCTGGATCATGATCTGGATGTCGAACCAGATCGACCAGTTGTCGATGTAGTGCAGGTCGCAGGCGACGCGCCGCTCCATGGCGAGGTCGGTCTGCGTCTCGCCGCGGTAGCCGTTGACCTGGGCCCAGCCGGTGATCCCGGGCTTCACGTTGTGCCGGCGGGCGTAGAGGGCGATCCGGCGCTCGAAGCTCCGATCGTGCGCCAAAGCGTGCGGACGGGGGCCGACCAGCGACATCTCTCCGCGCAGGACGTTGATCAGCTGGGGCAGCTCGTCGAGGTTCGTCCGGCGCAGGATCGCGCCGATCCGGGTGATGCGGCTGTCGTTGCGGGTCGCCTGCCGGAAGGCGGCGTTAGGATCCGCCCGCATCGACCGGAACTTGAAGACGCCGAACGGCTGCTGGTTGAAGCCGTAGCGCTTCTGCCGGAAGAAGACCGGGCCGGGGCTGTCGAGCTTGATCGCCACCGCGATCGCGGCGAGCAGCGGCGACAGCGACACGAGGGCGATGGTCGCCACCGTCAGGTCGAGGGCGCGCTTCAGCATGACCTCGCCGACGTTGAGCGGACGGCGGCCGATGTTGATCCCCGAGACGCCGCCGACCCGGGCGACCTGCAGGTCCGGGAACCGGTCGAGGACCGCGCCGGGACGCAGGTGGAGGGCCGAGGGCACCCGCAGGAAGGCGTCGATGCAGCGCTCGACCTCCGCGGTGTCGGCCCAGGGCACCAGCACGAAGACGTCGTCCGGCCGCAGGAAGCGGACGACGGAGACGGCGAGGTCGAGATCCTCCTGCAACTGGTCGTGGCGCGTGGCCGCGTCGGCGCCGGGATCGACCCGCCGCAGGTAGCTCGTCCCGATGATCCGCGAGCCGAGCTGGTCGACCTCCTTGCCGGCGTAGAAGCGCGCGATGTCCTCCTCGTAGCCCACGAGGTGGATCCGGCTGGCGGTGGCCGATCCGGCGCTCAGCCGCTCGCGCACGAGCCGGCGCACCGCGGCCCGCGCCGCGATGAGCACCGGCAGGCCGGCGGCGAAGATCCCGAGCGAGACGAGCCGCGAGTAATCGTTGGTCGTCTTCGTCATGAAGCTGACGACGAGCACGGCGGCCCAGGCGATCAGCCAGAGCGAGGCCACCCGCTGGACGCCCGGCTTCTGCGCCATCACGTTCTCGAGGCTGTACTCCTCGCGCAGGACGTTCGTGGCGACGATCACCAGCGCCAGCAGCGCCGACAGCCGCGAGCCGCGGACGAGACCCGCCCACACCGTGCCGTCCTGCGCGAGGACTTGGTAGGCGCATTCGAGGCCCAGGGTGACCGCCACGATCGCCGCGATGTCGGTGGCGGCGAGAGTCATGGACAGGGCGATGCGTGCCAGCGCACGGCCGCGGCGCGGCAGCAGGGCCGACCACACATTGCGGCGGCGCTCCGCCGAGGTCGGCAGCGCCTGAAACGTCTCCGGAAGCCGATCGTGAAACATCTGACCCGCAACGTCCCGTCTTAGTCGGACTCTGTACCAGTCTGAGACACGAAAGGTTTCAGCGCCGCCTGGTGACGGTCACGGAGCAAGCCGCGGGCCCGGCGGGTTCACGAGCGCAGTCGCGGATGAGCGCTGCGACTTAGGGCCTGCTTCCGGAGGAGGCAATACATAGTTAATGCTGAGTGACTGTTCGGCGCAGCCGGCCGTCGCGAGGTTTGACGGGGGACCGTTTTCGCCGGAGCTATTTCAATTCACGCGGGTTTCTTCCATCGCGGTTTCAACCGGATCGGCGCCTCGAACGACCCCGGCCGAAGGGCGGCCGGGGTCCGCCGCGTTCAGACGGCGTCCGCGTCCTGGCGCGCATCGGCCGTCCCGCCGACCGTCTGGATCGTCTCGAAACCCTCGAATTGGGGGTGGCCGAGATACAGGGGCTTGGTCGAGGGCACGCGGCCATGCGCCTTGCGGAACTGCTCGGACCGGGTCCAGGCCTCGAAATCGGCACGCGATCGCCAGATCGTGTGCGAGGCGTAGAGCACGTGGTCCTCGTGCTCGGGGCCGCGCAGCAGGTGAAACTCGACGAAGCCCGGCATCTCGCCGAGGTGGCTGTCGCGCCCGAGCCAGACGGCCTCGAAATCCGCCGTCGCGTCCTTAACGACCTTGAAGCGATTCATCGCGATGAACATGCGTGCCTCCTGCGCGGTACCGAACCTACATGCCCCTGTGCTCCTAAGGGGTACCGCCGCGCGGCGACAAGGCGCACCTCGAAAGCAGCCCTGACCTCCACGTCGACATTTGAGCAACAATGTTGCAAAGATGTGTGGGCTTAAACTAGAAGATGTAACCTTCGACTTGCGAAGCTTGACAACTTGGTGTCCTACTGCGCCCCGGTTCACCTGTGTCGGGATCAGGGCTATAGCCGGACATCGGCACGGAGTACCGGCAACCTGACGTGCAGGACATGCGACTAAGGGGCGGACGGTGAAGCGGCGCGACAGCGAGGCGAAGACACCCCGTCCGCAGGAGGATGCAGCCCACGCCATGGACAAGGATTCCTCCGGCCAGACGATGCCGAAGCAGACGACGGACGTCGATCGCCTCGTGGGCATCCGGATCACAGCGCTGCGCAAGGCTCGCGGCATGAGCCAGACCGCGCTGGGCAACGCGGTCGGCGTGACCTTCCAGCAGGTTCAGAAATACGAGAAGGGCCAGAACCGGGTCGGGGCCGGCCGGCTGCGCGAGATCGCGCGCCTCCTCGAGGTTCCGGTCTCCGCGTTCTTCGAGGAGAACGAGCCGCGCGAGAACGCGCAGGAGGATGTGTTCGGCTTCCTCAGCGCCCACGGCGCCATCGAGCTGCTGCGCGCCTACGCCCAGATCGAGGACGAGCAGATGCGCCGCGACGTGCTCGCGCTGGTCCGCAGCGCCGCGCGACTCGCGCAGAACCGCGGCGCAACCGCGCCGACGACGGATCCGGCCTGACCGGCGCGCGAAACAGGCTTCACCTCGGGGACCTTCGAAGCGGCTGCGCCGAGCCCGGCGTCACGGCGGATCGGTCGCGATCAGGTGGAAGAAGCTGCCGGTGACGGGTCCGACCCGGTGGCCGGCCAGTCCCAGATCGACACCTTCGGCATCCGTCACGCGGGCGAGCGCCGTTTCCTCCGGCGCGATCGGCGAGAGTTCGCTGGCGTAGTGGAATTCGTGGCCGACGAGGCGCGTGCCCGCGGCGCCGAGCAGGCCGGATTCGCAGAGTTGCGCGACGCGATAGCCGAGATGCAGCTTGCGCCGGTGATACGAGGTCGCGACCGGTAGCAGTCCGGCCATGGCATGGGTCGCTCCGTCGGCATCCTGCAACGTCTCGCCCAGGACCATGTAGCCGCCGCACTCCCCGTGGACCGGCCGGGTCCGCGCGAAGCGGCGCAGCCCGTCCAGGAAGCGGGTCGCGCCGGCGATCGGGCCCGCGTGCAGTTCCGGATAGCCGCCCGGCAGCCAGCAGACGTCGCAATCCTCGGGCGGTCCCTCGTCGGCCAAGGGCGAGAACGGCACGAGTTCGGCGCCGGCCATCCGCCACCCGGTCTCGAGATGCGGGTAGAGGAAGCTGAACGCCGCGTCCCGGGCGACCGCCACGCGCTGTCCGGGCGGCCGGGGCAGGCGGCCACCGGAGGGCGGTACGGTGCCGCTCGCGCAGGCCGTCACGGCGTCGAGGTCGATGCCCGCCTCCGCGAGGTCGGCGAGCCTGTCGAGGCGCGCTGCGAGATCCGCGGTCTCGCCGGCCTGGACGAGCCCCAGGTGGCGCTCGGGCAGGACGAGCTGCGCGTCGCGCATCAGCGCGCCGAGCACCGGCAGCCCCGCGCGCTCCATGCCGGCTTCGACGAGGCGCCGGTGACGGGCGCTCGCCACCTTGTTGAGGATCACGCCGGCGATCCGGATGCGGGGATCGTAGAGCTTGCAGCCGAGCGCCACGGCGGCCGCCGATTGCGCCGCGCCCGACACGTCCACCACGAGCACCACCGGCCAGCCGTAGCGCGCGGCGATGTCGGCATTCGCCCCGGTGCGGTTCTCGGCCGCCCGGACGCCGTCGAACAGGCCCATGGACCCCTCGGCGATCAGCAGATCGGCCGCCGCCGCCGTCGCGCCCGCCAGCGCGTCGAGGAGCGGCGGCGCCATGGCGAAGCTGTCGAGGTTGAAGCTCGGATGGCCGGTCGCGGCGTGGTGGAAGGCCGGATCGATGTAGTCCGGGCCGCACTTCGCGCCGCGCACCCGCAGGCCGCGCCGGGTGAGGGCGCGCATGAGCGCGAGGGCGACGGTCGTCTTGCCGGAGCTGGAGCGCGGCGCCGCGACGAGGAGGCCGGGGGCGCTCACGACCGCGACCCCACCGTGCCGCCGGGCCGGTAGCGCCGGTCGTAGTCGGGCGCGTAGAGAGCGCTCTCGCGGAACTCCGCGGCGCCCAGCGCCGGTCCGACCAGGATCAGGGCGGTGCGCTCCAGACCGGCCTCCGCGACGAGCCCGGGCAGCGCGGCGAGATCGCCCACGAGCGCCCGCTCGTCCGGCCAGGAGGCTCGGAACACCGCCGCCGCCGGGCAGGACGGGCCGTAGAAGGGGATCAGCTCGGCGGCGACGGCCTCGACGACGTGGATCGACAGGTGGATCGCCAGGGTCGCGCCGGTGGCCGCGTAGGCCGCCAGCGTCTCCCGCTCGGGCATGGCGCTCGCCCGCCCGGAGGTGCGGGTCAGGACCACGGTCTGGGCCACGCCCGGGACCGTCAGCTCCCGGCGCAGCAGCGCGGCCGCGGCCGCGAAGGCGGGGACACCCGGCGTCACCGTGTAGGGAATGGCCAGCGCGTCGAGCCGGCGCATCTGCTCGGCCAGGGCGCTCCAGATCGACAGGTCGCCGGAATGCAGGCGCGCCACGTCCTGGCCGGCCGCGTGCGCCGTCCGGATCTCCGCCAGGATGGCGTCGAGGTCGAGGGGCGCCGTGTCGATGATCCGGGCACCGGGCGGGCACCAGCCCAGGATCTCGGGTGCGACGAGCGACCCGGCGTAGAGGCAGACGGGGCAGGCCGCGATGCGGTCGCGCCCGCGCACCGTGATCAGGTCGGCCGCGCCGGGGCCGGCGCCGATGAAGTGGACGGTCATGATTCCCGTGTCGTGTCGTATCGGACGGCCAGGGCGCAAGTGGCGCCGCCGCTCGCGATCCGGGGTAGGGCGAGGCGGCTCCGGGGCCCGGCGCCGGCGAGGGCCGCCGCCTCGGCCAGCGAGCCGACGCCGCGCAGGCGCTCGATCCGCGCCGAGCGGGTGACGATCTCGGCGTCGCGGGCCTCCAGCGCGGCGGCGGCGATGGGATGCGGTGCCAGGCCGAACCAAGCCGTCGCCGCGCGGATCGCCGCGTCCGACGCCCGGTCGTCCGCCGTGGCCACGGCCGCGAGGCTCGACCGCGCGGCGCCGACCAGGACGAGAGCGCGCTCGATCAACTCCGCGATCTCCTCGGCCTCGGTGCCCCGGCGGAACCCGATGCCGGCGACCAGCGCTCCGGTCACGGCTTGGTCCAGGCCCACTGGATCACCGTCATGGCGGGGCGCCAGCCGTGCATTCCCCCGACTGAGCTCGCCCGCTCCACGCCGTAGCGGCGCAGGCTCCCGCCATGCGCCGCGAAGGCCGCGAGCAGCGCGGCCTCGCCCTCGAGGGTCACGGCGTTGGCGACGCAGCGACCGCCGCCCCGCAGCGCCGCCAGCACGGTCGCGAGGACCCCCGGCTCCGAGACGCCGCCGCCGATGAAAACCGCGTCCGGCGCGGGCAGGCCGACGAGCGCGCCCGGCGCCGTGCCGGCGACGACGGCGAGGTCCGGGGCGCCGAGCGCGACAGCGTTGCGGCGGATCCGCTCGACGCGGTCCGGCCTTCCCTCGATCGCGGTGGCGCGCAGGCTCGGGTGACGCAGCATCCACTCGATCGCAATCGAGCCGGCGCCCGCACCGACATCCCAGAGATGCTGTCCCGGATGCGGGCGCAGCGCCGACAGGGTCAGGGCCCGGATCTCGGACTTGGTCAGCTGCCCGTCATTCTCGAACAGGTCGTCGTCGAGGCCCGGCGCGAGGGGCATGGCGCGGCCGGCACCCGCCACCGCGAGCGCCACCGTGTTCAGCGGATCGAAGTCGGCGCCGTCGAACGCTTCGGCGCGGAGGGTGCGGACGCGCTCGCGCGGCCCGCCCATCGCCTCCAGCACCGTCAGCGTCGACGCGCCGAAGCCCCGGTCGCGCAGCAGGGCGGCGAGGGCGCCGGGCGTCGTGCCGTCCCACGACAAGACGAGGAGCCGCGCACCCGGCTGGAGATGCGGGACGATCCGGGTCAGTGCGCGACCGTGGAGCGTGACCAGGGCGCACTCGGCGAGCGGCCAGCCGAGCCGGGCGCAGGCGAGGCTGAAGGCCGAAGGCTGCGGGAAGGCGCGGATCTCGTCCGCCGGCACCAGCCGGGCGATCTCGGCGCCGATGCCGTAGTGGAACGGGTCGCCCGTGGCGAGGATGCAGGTCGGCCGGCCGTGCCGCGCCAGGATCTCGGGATAGGCCTCGTGGATCGGGCTCGGCCAGGGCCGCGTCTCCGCGTCGAGCGGCCCGGCGAGGGCGAGGTGGCGCCGGCCGCCGTAGACCACGCGGGCGGCGTCGAGCGCGGCGGCGGCGGACGGCGTCAGCCCGGCCCGACCGTCCTCGCCGATCCCGACGATCGACAGCCACGGGGCGCTCGACAGCGAGTCAGCGCTCATGGACAAGGCGCCCATGAACACGCCGCCCCCGATCACCGGCACGATGCGGATCCTGATCCTCGGCGGGACCGGCGAGGCGAGCGCCCTGGTGCGGTCGCTCGCGGGTCAGGCGGATCGCGCCGTGACCCTCTCGCTGGCGGGCCGGACGGCGGCGCCGAAGCCCGAGCCGGTCCCGACCCGGATCGGCGGGTTCGGCGGCGCCGAGGGCCTCGCCCGCTACCTGGAGGCCGAGGCGATCACCCGCCTGATCGACGCGACCCACCCGTTCGCCGCGCGGATCTCGGCCAACGCCGCGCGCGCGGCGGCCCTGACGGGCGTGCCGCTCCTCGCGATCCGCAGGCCGGCCTGGAGCCGGGAACCCGGCGACGACTGGGTCGAGGTCGACCGGATGGAGGAGGCGGTCGCCGCCCTCGGCGCAGAGCCCCGGCGCGTGTTCCTGACGATCGGCCGGCAGGAGGCTGGGGCCTTCGCGGCGGCGCCCCAGCACAGCTACTTGGCGCGGACGGTCGAGCCGCTGGGCGGCATCCTGCCGGTGCCGCATCTGACCGCCCTGGAGGCGCGCGGACCGTTCGACGCCGCGTCCGAGACGGCCCTGATGCGGGCCAGCCGGATCGAGATCGTGGTCAGCAAGAACGCGGGCGGCGCGGCGACCTACGGCAAGATCGCGGCGGCGCGCGGCCTCGGCATCCCGGTCGTGATGGTGCGGCGGCCGGGCAAGCCCGACGTGCCGAGCGTCGCGGACGCCGCGGGCGCGCGCCGCTGGCTGGACGCGGGCGATCACGCCGATCCCTCGACCTTGCGGGCGGTGTAGACGAAGGGCGCCCGGCCCGCGCGCGGGATCAGCCGCGTCGTCGAGGCGCCCAGGATCACCATCGTGGCCATGTCGGCCGGCACCGCGGGCGCCTCGGCGAGGGTCGCGACGCGGATCGCCTCGTCCGGCCGGCTGACGGCGCGGGCGAACATCACCGGCGTCTCGGGCGCGCGGATCCCGGCCGCGATCTCCAGCGCCGCCCCGAGCTGCCAGGGCCGGGCGGTGGAGATCGGGTTGTAGAGCGCCACCACGAAATCCGCGCGCAGCACCGCCTCCAGCCGCGCGGTCACGACCGGCCAGGGCTTCAGGTTGTCCGAGAGCGAGAGCGCGCAGAAGTCGCCGCCGAGCGGTGCCCCGAGCCGGGCCGCGGCGGCGAGCATCGCGGTGATGCCCGGCTCCACCGTGATGGCGAGGTCGCGCCAGCCGGGCTCGCCGTACTCGACCGCCTCGAACACCGCCGCGGCCATGGCGAAGACGCCTGGATCGCCGCCGGAGACGACCGCGACCCTGCGCCCGGAGGCGGCGAGCTGCAGCGCGTGGCGCGCCCGGTCGACCTCCACCCGGTTGTCGCTGGCGTGCCGGACGAGGCCGGGCCGCTCGGGCACGCGGGCCACGTAGGGGAAGTAGCCGACGACGTCCTCCGCCGCGTCCAGCGCCCGGCGGGCCGACTCGGTCAGCAGGGCCGCGTCGCCCGGCCCGAGGCCGACGACGGTGAGGCTCCCGCTCACGGCCGGCGGCCCTCTCCGGGCAGGAGCACCATCGAGAAATAGGGCGCGTCGTCGTCGGCCTTGTCGGCCAGCATCACGACCCGCTCGCCTGCCATCGTGCCGCGCTCCACGTAGACGGCGCGGGCCAGCAGCCCGGCAGCCGACAGGGCGGCCCGCACCTTCGGCAGGTGGCGCCCGAGCTTCATCACCACGGCCGCGTCGGTGCCGCGTAGGCGCTCGGTCAGCGCGTCGAGCGACAGGGTCGCCGGCAGGACGGTGAGGACGTCGTCGCCCCAGGTGATCGGCGTGCCGGCCCGGGTCCAGCAGCCCGACATGCCGGTGACGCCCGGAACCACCTCCACGGGGAAGCGGTCTTTCAGGCGCCGCCACAGGTGCATGAACGAACCGTAGAAGAACGGGTCGCCCTCCGACAGGATCGCGACGTCCCGCCCGGCGCCGAGGTGGTCGGCGAGCTGCCCGGCCGCGTCGTCGTAGAAGCCGGCGAGCGCCGCGACGTAGTCCGGGTGCTCGGGGTGGATCTCGGTCGTGTAGGGATAGGCGAGGGCCATCTCGCGGGCCGGGTCGCGCAGGATCGCGTCCGCGATGGTGCGGGCATTGCCCCGCCGGCCGCGCTTGCAGAAATGCACCAGCACGGGCGCGCGCATCAGGATGCGCTGGGCCTTCACGGTCAGCAGCTCCGGATCGCCCGGGCCCATCCCGACGCCGTAGAGCGTGCCCGTCACCGCGGCCGCGGGGATCTCCTCGGTCGGGCCGTCGAGGCGCTCGAAACCGTCCATCACTCGACCTCGCTGGCGAGCGCATTGACCGCCGCGGCCGTCATGGCGCTGCCGCCGCGCCGCCCGTGCACGACCACGAACGGCACGCGGCCGTCCCGCGCCAGGGCCTCCTTCGACTCCGCAGCGCCGACGAAGCCGACCGGGATGCCGATCACCGCGGCGGGCGGCGCCACGCCGGCATCGAGGAGTTCCAGGAGCCGGAACAGCGCGGTCGGGGCGTTGCCCACCGCCACGACGCTGCCCGGGAGGTGCTCCCGCCACAGCTCCATGGCGGCCGCGGACCGGGTCGTGCCGAGGCTCTGGGCGAGATCCGGCACGCGCGGGTCACCCAGGGTGCAGATCACCCTGTTGTCGGCCGGCAGGCGGGCCCGGGTGACGCCGTCCGCGACCATGCGGACGTCGCACAGGATCGGCGCGCCGGCCTGCAGGGCCGCGACGCCGGCCGCGGCGAAGTCCGGTGCCATCTCCACGTCGGCCGGCAGGTCGGTCATGCCGCAGGCATGGATCATGCGGACGACGACGCGCTCGGCGGCGCCCGACCAGCGCCCGAGATCGGACTCGGCGCGGATCATCGCGAAGGAGCGCGCGTAGATCGCGCCGCCGTCGCGGATGTAGTCGTAGCGGGACGGGGACTCGTGGGCCGCGGCCGGCTCCGATCCTGTCTGGCGCAGGGCGTTCTGGCTCGCGCTCATGCCGGTCTCCTGGTCCTCCCGCATTCTGAAGGGGCGGTCTCCGGCGCGAAGGCGGCGGAGAGCCCGTCGATCTCGGCCCTTCCTAGCCGCTCCAGCACGGCCTCGATAGGGAGATCCATCGCCGGCTCATCGCCGGGCGCGCCCCCGATCACTACGCCGTAGAGCCCGTCCCGGCCGACGAGGGTCAGGTCGGCCGGGCCCGGCCGCGCGCAGCCCTTGGCGCAGCCCGAGACGTGCGCGGCGCGGCCCGTGGCCGCCAGGGAGCCGAACGCCCCCGCGAGGCGGGCCGCGTCCGCGAGCGTGGGAGTCGATCCGGAGGCGCAGCCCGGCGCCCCCGTGCAGGCCGCGATCGCGCGCCGCGGATCGTCGGGGACGACGATGAACTCCGCCGCGAGCGCCGCAATCGCGGCCGCCGCTTCGGCAGCGGCCGGCGCCAGCATCACGAAGCCGCGCGTGGGGGAGAGGCGGATCTCGTCGGAGCCGATCGCCGCTGCCGTAGCCGCGATCCGGTCGAGGGCGTCGGCAGTGCAGCGACCGAAGGGCGCGTCGACGGCGACGCTCCGAAGGTCGTGTCCGCCCGCCGGACGCGCCGGCTCCTGTTCCGGAGCGAAGCCCTGGTACGCCTGCGCTGGTCCGGCGCGGGTATCTCCTGACGGAAGCGTTAGGGCCAGTGCCGCCAGTTCGTCGTCCGACAGGTCGCGCATCCGGCGCCGGCCAGTCCGCGCGAAGGCTCCGAGCAGGGCCGCCACGTGGCCCGGCGCCGCGTCCTCCGCGCAGGTCAGGAGCGTCCGCTGGGTCTCACCGTGCGCGACCGTGATCGCGACGCGGCCCGGCCCCTCGGCGACGACGCAGAGATCCGCCTCCGGCAGCGCCCGGCCGGGGCGGCCCTCGACGGCGACCAGGGTCTTGGCCGGCAACCCCGGGATCGCGAGCCCCGCAGTCTCGATCGCCCGGGCGAGGGCCGGCACGTCGATCGTCTCGTCCGGGTCGTGGCCGGCCAGGGGGCTCGTGAGCGTCAGGCGCTGGGGGCCGCCGTCGGCGCGCACGTCGCCGAGGCCCCGGGCCGCGAGCCAAGTGGCCAGCGGCGCGCGCGTCGCCTCGGAGACGCCGCGGATCTGGAGATTGGCCCGGGCGGTGAGATCCAGGTGCCCGTTCCCGAAGCGCCGCGCACCCTCCGCCACGGCGCGGGCCTGATCGAGGGTCAGGATCCCGAGCGGCGGGTGGACGCGCGCGAGCAGGCCGTCGCCCGTCGGCATGGGACGCGTCAGACCGGGGCACCAGCCCCGGCGGGCCGGCGCCTCGGGCAGGGCGCGCCGATGCGGGGCCGCGCTCACTCGGCGGCCTCGCGCATCAGAGCGTCGGCCGGGAGGGCGTTGCGTCGGCTGTGCCAGAGGCCGCGGTCCCGGGCCTCGTCGAACCGCTCCAGGATCGCGCGGGCCGCGGCGGGGTTGGCGGCGCGCAGGCGCTCGAACACCTCGGCGTCGGCGATCCAGGCCGCGTAGAGCGCCTCGAAGCCGGCATCCGTCACCGCGTCGCTCGCGGCGGCCAGGACGAAGACCGCGTCGAGCCCCTGGGCGAGTTCCTGCGCGCCCCGGTAACCGTGGCGCAGCTGGGCCGCGATCCAGCGGGGATCGGCGAGGCGCCCGCGGATCAGGCGGGCCGCGTCCTCGCGGGCCGTCCGCGCCTTCGGCCGTTCCGGGACCGACACGTCGAGGCTGTAGAGGGCGGGGCTCGCCCCCTCCAGGGCCGCGGCCGCCGCGAAACCGCCCATCGTGTCGACGGCGGCGTCGCCGTCGAACAGGTCGCGCTCGGCCACGTCGAAGGCGTGGAGATAGGCGTCGGCCGCCGCGACGCGGGCTGCAAAATCGGGGTCGGGCCCCTCGCGGTCGCCGTAGGCGTGGCCGCTCGCGGCCAGGTAGGCGCGGCCGAGGTCGGCGCGGCCGTCCCAGGCGCCGTCGAGGGCGGTGGCGGCGGTGCCGGCGCCGTAGCGGCCGGGCGCGGCCCCGTAGACGCGCACCGACGCATCGCCCCGCCGGCGCGCCGCCGCGAGGGGATTCTCGTCGTCGGTCTCGTCCCGGTCCGCCACGGCGCGGGCGGCGCGGTCGAGCAACGCCAGCGTGTCGGGGAAGGTGTCGCGGAACGCGCCGGAGACGCGGACGGTGACGTCGATCCGCGGCCGGTCCAGCATGGCGAGGGGCAGGATCTCGAAGCCGGTGACGCGGGTGCTGGCATGATCCCAGACCGGCCGCACGCCCATCAGGGCCAGGGCGTGGGCCACGTCCTCGCCGCCGGTGCGGAGGGTCGGCGAGGCCCAGAGATCCATGACGATCCGGGCCGGATAGGCGCCCTCGTCCTGGAGGTAGCGGGTCACCACGGCGGCGGCCGCCTTCTCGCCGAGGAGCGCGGCGGCGCGGCTCGGGATGGCCCGCGGGTCGAGGGTCGCGAGGTTGCGCCCGGTCGGGAGCACGTCGGCCCGCCCACGGGACGGCGAGCCGGAGGGGCCGGGCCGGACGAACCGCCCGTCGAGGGCCGCCAGCAGACCGGCGTGCTCGGAGTCCGCGCTCGCCGCGACGGCGTCCGCGGCCCCCTCCGGCGCGCGGGCGAAGACGTGCAGGCCGTCGCGGAAGACGGTCTCGCCGAGATCGCAGAGATGCGCGTCGAGCCGCGTCAGCGCCTCGTCCATCGGCGTGTCCGGGTCGATCCCGGCACCGTCCAGCAGTCCGGCCGCCCCGGCCTCCTCCAGGATGGCGCGGGCGATGAGGTCGGCGCGGCGGGGGTCGAGCACGCTAGCGGCGGAATACTCCTCCACCAGCTCGCGGAGGCGGGCCGCCTCGGGCGTCAGCGCGTGGACGGCGGTGTCGGGCGTCAGGTGCCCGAGCGCCACGCCGCCGAGGCGGCGCTTGAGCGGCGCGGCCTCGCCCGGGTCGTCGACGATGAACGGGTAGATCACCGGCAGCCCGCCGACGCAGAGCGCCGGGAAGCAGGCGGGCGACAGGGCCACGGCCTTGCCCGGCAGCCACTCCGCGGTGCCGTGCGTGCCGAGCTGCACCAGGGCGTCGAATTGCTGCCGCAGGCCGAGATGGAAGGCCAGGTAGGCGTGGGTCGGGGCGCGGTCGAGGTCGTGGTAGCCGGTCTTGCGATCAGGGTCGCGGCCGCGGTCGGGCTGGAGGAAGACCGCGAGGCCGCCGTCCCGGAACACCCGGAACTGGAAGGCGCCGTCGACGCAGGCCGGGTCCGCCGCTGCCTCGCCCCAGCTGCCGGTGACGGCGGCGCGGACGTCCTCGGAGAGCGTGCGCCACCACGCCGCGTAGGCCGCGAGCGGCACCCGGAACGCGGCCGGGCCCTCCGTGAGCGCCGCCATCAGCGCTCCGGGCTCCGGAAGCGCGCCCGCCGCGTAGCCCGCGGCCGCGAGGTCGGCGGCGATCGCGCGGGCGCTCGCGGGCGTGTCGAGGCCGACCGCGAACCCGGCCCGGCCGCCGCGGGCGGGATAGTCGGACAGGACCAGGGCGACGCGCCGCGCCGCCCGGGGCAGGGCGGCCAGCCGCAGCCATCCCGCGGCCCGGTCGGCGAGCGCGGCGATGCCGGCCTCGTAGGGCACGGCGCGCCGCTCGGCGAAGCCGGCGATCTCGGCGCTCTCCTCCTTGAACGAGATCGGGAAGCCCGAGAGACGGCCGTCGAATTCCGGCAGCGCGACCTGCATGGCGAGATCGGCCGCGCCGAGACCGCGGGCGGAGGCCTCCCAGGCCGCGCGGGGCGACCCGACCGTGAAGGCCTGGAGAACCGGGCAGTCGCCGCCGTCGAGCACGAAGCCGGTCTCGTCCTCGCGGGCCGAGAAGGCGGTGGCGGCGATCACGAGGTCGGGCCTGCGCGCGCGCACGGCAGCGGCGACCGCGGCGGCGGCCTGCGGCTCCTTCAGGCTCGACACGGCCATCGGCAGCACGCCGATCCCGCGTTCCCTCAACGCGGCAGCGAGGGCGACGAACGGGCCGGTGTCGCCGCCGAGCACGGCGGAGCGGTAGATCAGCAGGAGCGCGACCGGCTCTGCCGCGCTGCGCGCCCCGGCGAGCGGGACCGCGGTCGCGGCCGCGGCGACGGCCGTCCCGAGGGGGAGAACTCCGCAGCCGGGGCACCAGGGAAAGCCGCGCGGGAGCGGCTGCGGCGGCTCGACCGGGCCGTCGGCGCCCAGGCGGATCGCGAGGCGCCGCAGCATCCGCCGCAGGTTGTCAGGGCCGCCGGCTCGGAAATAGGCGTCGAGCTGCCCGGCGAGGTCGGGATCGGTGGAGAAGGCGGCGAGGCGCGGATCCGGCCGGTCGTCGCCCGGCAGGACCGCGAGGACGACGCCGTGCGCCCGCACGGCCTCGGCGCAGCGCTCGATCCCGTAGCGCCAGTAATCGAGCCCGCCGAGGCAGCGGATCACCACCACCTTGGCGCGCGCCACGACGCGCTCGACGTAGAGGTCGACCGAGAGCGGGTGCC
Organism: Methylobacterium sp. yr668; assembly: GCF_900116245.1. NCBI lineage: Bacteria > Pseudomonadati > Pseudomonadota > Alphaproteobacteria > Hyphomicrobiales > Methylobacteriaceae > Methylobacterium > Methylobacterium sp. yr668. The sequence goes on from NZ_FOZY01000010.1 coordinate 89,396, forward strand.
GCAGCCTGGCGAGCTTCGCGAGCCGCAGGCTCGGCAGGCCGGGCTCCGCGGCGTGGGCCTGCCCGACCGAAGCGAGGTCGCTGTCGGTGAACGACAGCACCACGAGGTCGCCGGGCTCCTGCCCGAGATCCACGGCCGCCTCGCCCTCGTCGAGGGAGACGGCATCGATGCGCACGAGATGCACCGCGGCGGCCCCTAGAGCGAGTCCGGGCGGGCGTGCGCGACCGGCCTCATCCCGCGAGGGCCGCCGCGACGGCGTCCTTGTCGAAGCCCTTGAGGCCGATCACCACCAGCGTCCCGTCGCGGGCTTCCCCGGCCCGCCAGGGGCGGTCGAAATGATGGGTCACGCGCCGGCCGACACCCTGCACCACGAGGCGCATCGGCTTGCCCTCGACCTCGGCGAAGCCCTTGATGCGCAGGACGCCGGCGGCCTCGGCCGCCGCCTCGACCCGGGCCGCGAGATCCCCCGCGGTCACCGCCGGGCGCACCGGCAGCGCCACGGTCTCGAAATCGTCGTGGTCATGGTCCTCGCCCTCGCCGTGATGCGAGGGTCGGGCGTCGAGATCGTCCTCGGCCGCCGCGCCGAGGCCGAGCAGCACCCGCGGGTCGATGGCGCCGTTCTCGGTCTCGACCACCTTCACGGCGCGGGGCAGGTGCCCCTCGACCTCGGCGCGGACCCGCGCCCGCGTCGCGGCGTCGATCAGGTCGGCCTTGTTGACGACCACGAGGTCGGCGCAGAGGAGCTGGTCCTCGAACACCTCCTCCAGGGGGTTGTCGTGGTCGACCGACTGGTCGGCGGCGCGCTGGGCCGCGAGGGCCTCCGGGTCCTCCGCGAAGGCGCCCGAGGCCACCGCCGGGCCGTCGACCACCGCGACCACGCCGTCGACGGTCACCCGCGAGCGGATCGCCGGCCACTGGAACGCCTGGACCAGCGGCTTCGGCAGGGCGAGGCCCGAGGTCTCGATCAGGATGTGCTCCGGCGGTTCGGCGCGGCCGAGCAGGGTCTCCAGCGCCGGCACGAAATCGTCCGCGACCGTGCAGCAGATGCAGCCGTTCGGCAGCTCGACGATGGCGTCCTCGGTGCAGCCCTCGACGCCGCAGGCGGCCAGGAAGGACTTGTCGAAGCCGATGTCGCCGAACTCGTTCACCAGGATGGCGAGGCGGCGCCCCTTGGCGTTCTCGACCACGTGGCGGACGAGGGTCGTCTTGCCGGCCCCGAGGAAGCCGGTGACGATGGTGCAGGGGATCTTGTTCACGAGGGTCATTCCGCGGGCTCCAGGGTGCCGGCGGGGACCGGGCGGGGTTCTGGGAAAGGGGGGATGCGGGCGATCACGCCCTTGCGGAACGCCTCCGGACGGTCGCGCCAGGGCACGATGCCGTCCGGGGTCGCCGCGTAGGCCACGAGACCGCCGAGGATGATCTCGGCCGAGGCGGCCGGATCCATGTCGCCGTAGACGTAGGTCCAGCGGTCGGCCGCGGCGACCGCCACGGTGCAGGGCCGCTTGCAGACCGACAGGCACTCCACCGCCTCGACCCGCAGGTCCGGCGTGCCGCCGCTCCGCGCTCGCAGCGCCTCCAGCAGGCGGGCCCCGGCGCGGGGCCCGTCCGGATCGTCGTCCGGGCGGCGGCAGGTGGTGCAGACGTAGAGCACGGTCTCAGGCACGGGCCGCTCCCCGATCCGCGCCGCGGGCGAAGGCCTGCCACGCCCAGCCGAGCCCCAGCCCGATCAGGATCCAGAACACGAAGCTGATGGCGAGCGACCGCGCGGCGAATTGCGCGGCGAGCGCGGCCGGAAGTTCGGACGCCGCCTCGGGCGCCTGCGGGGCACCGACGACGTGCGGCGCGATGATCAGGACGAGCCCCCCGAGGATCGTGATCAGCGCGCGGCGTATCGTGATCAGGTAGAGCCCCATCCCGGTCGCCGCGGCGGTCATCACCCACCACGCCTGCCGCGTCGCGAGCGGGGCCGCCGCGCTGCCGGGCAGTTCCGGCGGCAGGCCGAGGCCCGGCGCGAGGGCGACGCTGGCGAAGGCGGCCACCGCGAAGGCGAGGCCGACCTGCGGCGTGGGCTCGCGGCCGCAGGCGAGCATCACCGCGCCGAGCAGCAGCGCGTAGCCGACGCCGCCCACGAGGGTCGCGAGCCCGGTGAAGGCCATCCGCGGCAGGCCGGGCGCGGGCTGCCATTCCGGCGCGGCGTCGGGCGCGGCGTGGTCGTGCCCGGCATGGGCCAGCACGATCGGGAACGCCTTGATCGGGAGCGCCTTGGCAGCCCGGTTCGGCGCCTCCTGCTGCTCGTAGCGCTCGGCCGCGACGATCAGCGGCGAGGTCAGCGTGAGTTCGAGGCCCGTCACGATGGCAGCCGCGAAGAAGCCGGCGGCGAGGGCCGCCGACAGGAGCCGGATGATCATCCCTGGTCCGGGGACGTCAGTGACAGGGGAAGTTCTGGGTGTGGCGGAAGTCGTGCGCTGCGTTGTGGAGCGCGATCGCCGGCGAGAAGCCCGCCATGAACAGCAGGCCGAGGCCCAGCACGGCCGCGAGCGCGACGGCGATCGGGCGCTCCGACGCGCGGGTGCCGGCGGCGACGGGGGCGAGGGTTTGCGTCGTCATCAGAAGCGTCTCCAGCCGCCCCACCGGCGGCATTGCGGGATCCTGTCGCGACGGCAGGTCTCCTGGCTCGCGGCTCGGCGCGCCCACCGCCTTCCCGGATCGCTCCGGTGGCGCTTGGCGGGCGCTCGCCGCTCACAGTTGCGGGGGCAGCCGCGGAGTCGGGGCTTCAAACCCCTCACCGCATTCCCTTTTCACCCCGTCTCCGGGGCACCGTCGCCCGGCCGTTGTAGACGCATGACCGCCAGGACACAACGGAGCGGCGCCGGATCGCGGCCGTTTCCCGCGCCCGCCCCGCGATCGGGGCGGGCTTGACGGCCGCGCCCCGGAGCGGGCACCGCCGCACCCGCTACCCGCCCGGACCCGGCGCGGGCGCTGAACTCCCGGAGACCCAATGGCCCCGACAGACGATCCGACCCCGGTTCTTGTCGATCTCGCGGCCGGCCGTGAGCCGCGGATCGTCTCCGATGCGGGCACGGGAACGACGTGGCTCGAGGTCGACCTCGGCGGCCGCTTCCCGATCCATTCCGTCGCCCTGCGGCCGGGGGAGGGGGCGGTTCCCGCGGAGCCCGGCGACGTCGCGGTGGCGGTCTCGCAGGACGGCGTGACGTGGGCCGAGCCGGACCTCGCTGGCTGGACCGCGACCCCGGACGCCCTCGTCGCCGCGATCGTCCCCGACGAGCGGGCCTGGGCGCGCGCGGTCAGGATCGCCGCGCCCGAACCGGCCCGGATCGCCGGCATCGGCATCCGCGCCGACGAGGCCGCGGTCGACCTGATCGCGCTGCGGGCGATGCTCGGCCTCGACGTGACGCTCCTGAACGAGAAGCCCGGTGCTAACGTCTACGTCACCTACGCGCTCCAGTCGGCGCCCGACCGCGCCAGCCACGCCCTGGTCGGCCTGTCGCTGTTCGAGAACGGCGCCTTCGGCAACTGCCTCGTCCAGTACATCATCGCGGTGACGATCGCGAAGGCGCTCAACCTGAAATACATCAAGGTGCCCAAGGTCGACCGCAGCAAGGTGATCTTCCTGACCGAGCGGCTGACCTGCGACGGGATCACCTTCATCCCGCCGGACGAGCCGCTGCCGTCGGACGGGTACTTCCTGTCGGGCCTGTATTTCGACCCGACGCAGTTCGAGCGCGTGACCGCGCTGCGGGGGCCGACGGATTCGCGCGCGATCGTGCAGAGCGTGATCCGGCCGCTGTTCAACGGCCTGCCGAAGAGCTTCCCGGTGAAGCCCGACGACCAGCTCCTGATCCACATCCGGTCGGGCGACATCTTCAGCACCTGGGTCGATCCGCACTATCCGCAGCCGCCCTTCGCGTTCTACCGGATGGTCATCGACCGGCTCATGGCCGAGGGTCGGATCCGCTCGGTCAAGCTCGTCTTCGAGAACAGACTGAACCCGGTCATCGCCGAGGTGGAGGCGTACGCCGAGCGGCGCGGATTGCCGGTGGAGATCCAGAGCGAGTCGCTGATCTCCGACGTCGCGGCGCTCGTGAACGGCCGCTACCTCGTCTTCGGGCTGGGGACCTTCGGGCCGGGGATCTGCCACCTCTCGGACCACGTCGAGCAGGTCTTCTACTTCGCGTCGAACTGGCCGCAGGGCTTCCAGTCGATCCCCACCATCGGGAAGGTGGTCGAGGTCCGCGATCTCGAGGGCCGCTACATGAAGGTCGGCGAGTGGCAGAACACCGACGCGCAGCGCCGGACGATGGTGGATTACCCGGCCGAAGCCCTCGCCTTCGACGACGCGTGACCGCTGCGGTAGGCTGGAGGCGCTACGGCGCGGTCCTGAGATGCTCGGCGGGGGCTCCGGCCGGACGGGTCGAGCCGGCGTCGCGCACCTTCAGGGCGTCCGTGTACATCCGCTCCACGTCCGTCCGGAAGGCGGCGCGCGAATCAGGACGCGTGTAGAACATGTGTCCGCCCGGATAGACCGCGAGGCTCAGGCGGCCGGCGGCGTAGGCGGGGACCTGCGCCAGCAGGAGCTTCGAGGCGAAGTAGGGCGTCACTAGGTCGGTGAAGCCGTGCGCCACGAGGACGCGCAGGTGCCCGTCGAGCGCCAGATCGCCCTTCAGGTTCGACAGGACCTCGGGTGCCTGCCGGCCCGAGCCCCAGCTCCAGCCGCGATTGACGGCGTTGTTCAGGAGCTCGTAGCGCATGTTGGTCACCGGCCATTTCAGCGTCCGCGCGTAGAGGTCGAGCATCGCGCTCGTCAGCGGTGCCTGGAGGGCGGTGAGCTGGGGATCCTCGAAGCTCGACTGGGCGGCGTCCGGGTTCGGGTCCCAGCCGGTGATGCCGGTGTCGTAGGCGCTGGTCACGCGCCCCTCGGCGCGGTCGATCTCGCGCTGGACGCTCCGGGTCGAGAGGCGCGCCGCCTGGGCACGCACCAGGGCGGGGTCGAGACCGACGAGGGGCGCGACCTTCTCGGTCATCCGGGCGACGGCGGCCGTGTCGCTCGGCCCCTTGAGCAGGTCGCTCAGGTACGGGCCCGAGGCATAGGCCTCCGCGTCGCCGAGCAGGGTGGAGGTCGGCACCGTGCCGGCCCGCTCAAGGGCGCCGGCCGCCAGCGAGGGCAGCTTCAGCACGTAGCCCCACGGATTGGCCCGCGGCGTCTCCAGCCACGCGAAATCGAGCACCGGCGAGAGCAGCACCATGCCGGACAGGCCGACGCCGATCTCCTCCTGGAGCTTCTCGGCGATCAGCGGGCCGCGGAAGCCGCCGTAGCTCTCGCCGACGAAGAATTTCGGGCTCGCCATGCGGTCGTTGACGCGCAGGTAGCGCGCGATGGTCGCCGCCAGGGTCGAGGCATCGGAATCGATCGACCAGTAGGCCTTGCCGTTCCCGTCCGCGGCCCGGCTGTACCCGGTCCCCACGGGATCGAGGAAGACGAGGTCGGTAAAGCCGAGCCACGTCCCGTCGTTGGGCGTCAGCGTCACCGGCTGCGACGGGCTGATGCTGTCGCCGCCGACCGGCAGCCGCCAGGGCCCGATCGCTCCGATATTGAGATAGGCCGAGGCGGCGCCCGGGCCGCCATTGACCGCGAAAGTGACGGGACGCTCCCGGCCGGCCTGCGGCGCCATCGTGTAGGCGACGTAGGCGATCTCGGCCTGCAGCTTGCCCGCCTCGTCGACGAGGGGCAGGCTGCCGGCGGTGGCGGTGAAGTCGAGGGTCCGGCCGTCCGGCAGCGTCACGCTCTGCTTGGTCGTCGAATCGGGCGGCAGGCGGCGCCCCTCCGGTCCGCGCTGCGCCGGTTTGCTCTCCGCGGGATGGCCGTGCGGCGCGTCCTGGGCGAGGGTGACCGGGGGCGCGGCCAGAGCCAGGGCGAGGGCGAGCGCGGCGCGCGCGAGACGTGCGTGGGGGGCCACCATCAAGCCTTCTTGTTCCAGCGTCCGGACTCGTCCTGCTGCCAGTAGGCCACCGCGTGACCGGCGTCCTTGGCCTGCTTCCACTGCTCGCGGGCGCGCAGCAGCGCGTCCTGGTCGGTCCCGTCGAACAGGATGCAGATCCGCTCGTACCGCCCGGCGTCGGGCGGCAGGTCGGCGCCCTCCACCAGGAAGCGGATCGAGGCGGTGTTCGGATTCACGTCCCGGAGCGTGAGCACCACCGGCTGGCTCGCGGCGTCGGGCTCGCGGTCGGTGCCGTGCGGCAGGAAGCTCTCGTCGGAATAGGTCCAGAGGTGGTCGTCGAGCGCCTGAAGGCGCTCCTCGCTCGCCGCCTGGATCGCGGCCTGCCAGCCGCGGTCCAGCGAGCGCTCGACGAGGTTCGGCAGCACCTTCTCCAGGGGCTGCCGCTGCATATGGTAGAAGAGGATCTCGGTCACGGCACCGAGGATATAGGGCCGCGGGCCGCCGCGCGAGCAGCGGCGCGCCGCCGCGGCCTCAGACCAGGCGGCTCTGCTCGATCGCGGCGCCGACGAAGCCCTTGAACAGCGGGTGCGGCTCGAACGGACGCGACTTCAGCTCCGGGTGGAACTGCACGCCGATGAACCACGGGTGCCCGACATGCTCCACCGTCTCGGGCAACAGGCCGTCAGGGGACACGCCCGAGAAGCGCAGGCCCTTGGCCTCCAGCCGCTCGCGATAGGCCATGTTGACCTCGTAGCGGTGGCGGTGGCGCTCCGAGATCTGATCGGACCCGTAGATCTGGGCGATCTTGGACTCGGGGTCGAGCTTCGCCTCGTAGGCGCCGAGCCGCATCGTGCCGCCGAGATCGCCGGCCGCCGCGCGCCGCTCCAGCTCGTTGCCGCGCAGCCACTCGGTGAGTAGGCCGACCACCGGCTCGGCGGTGTCGCCGAACTCCGTAGAGTTGGCCTCCGGCATCCCGGCCAGCGAGCGGGCCGCCTCGATCACCGCCATCTGCATGCCGAAGCAGATGCCGAGATAGGGGATGCGCTTCTCGCGGGCGTAGCGGGCCGCCCGGATCTTGCCCTCGGCCCCGCGCTGGCCGAAGCCGCCCGGCACGAGGATCCCGTTGAGGCCTTCGAGGAAGGGCGCCGGATCCTCGCGCTCGAACACCTCGGCCTCGATCCACTCGAGATTGACCTTCACCCGGTGGCTGATGCCCCCGTGGGTCAGCGCCTCGGTCAGCGACTTGTAGGCGTCCTTCAGCCCCGTGTACTTACCCACGATGGCGATCGAGACCTCGCCCTCGGGATTGCGCACGCGCTCGGCGATGGTCTGCCAGCGGCCGAGATCCGGCTCCTCGCCGTGCTCCAGGCCGAAATGGCCGAGCACCTCCCGGTCGAGGCCCGCGGTCCGATAGGAGAGCGGCACCTCGTAGATCGAGGCCACGTCGAGGGCCTCGATGACCGCGGTCTGGCGGACGTTGCAGAACAGCGCGAGCTTGCGCCGCTCGTCCATCGGGATCGGCCGGTCGCAGCGGCAGAGCAGGATGTCGGGCTGGATGCCGATCGAGCGCAGCTCCTTCACGGAGTGCTGGGTCGGCTTGGTCTTCAGCTCGCCGGCGGACGGGATGTAGGGCAGCAGCGTCAGGTGGACGTAGCAGCAGGTGCCCCGCGGCAGCTCCTGCCCGAGCTGCCGGATCGCCTCGAAGAACGGCAGGCCCTCGATGTCGCCGACCGTGCCGCCGATCTCCACCAGCACGAAGTCGAAGCTGTCGTTGCCGTCGAGGACGAAGTCCTTGATCGCGTTGGTGACGTGCGGGATCACCTGGATCGTGGCGCCGAGGTAGTCGCCGCGGCGCTCCTTGGCGATGATGTCCTGGTAGATCCGGCCCGTCGTGATGTTGTCGGCCCGGCTCGCCGGAACGCCGGTGAAGCGCTCGTAATGCCCGAGGTCGAGGTCGGTCTCGGCGCCGTCGTCGGTGACGAACACCTCGCCGTGCTGCGTCGGGCTCATCGTGCCAGGATCGACGTTCAGGTAGGGGTCGAGCTTGCGCATCCGGACCCGGTAGCCGCGGGCCTGGAGGACCGCCGCCAGGGCCGCCGAGGCGAGGCCCTTGCCGAGGGAGGAGACCACGCCGCCGGTGATGAAAACGTACCGCGTCATGGGCCTCGGTCCATAAAGAAGCTGCTGGCATTTGCCAAACGACGGAGGCCCCGGCCCGCGCATGGGCTGGGGATCGCGGAACGCATGGCGTGGACCGGCCGAGCGCCGGTCCGTCGGGACAAGGGTCGGACGCTGCGCCGCCGGTGGCGCGCGCCGTCAGCGCGACTGCGGCGCTTCCGGAACCGCCGGCTGCGCGGGAGACGACGGAGCCGGTGCCGGCTGGGCCGGGGCGTTCGCGGGCGCCCGATCCTGCTGCTGGCGCAGCGTGTCGAGCAGGTTGTCGGCACCGGTCGGCTGCTTGGCCGGCTGGCCGGACGTCTGCGGCGCGCCCGTGTCGAGGATCGACTTCGGCGCAGCCGAGCGGTGCGACAGGATCGCGAGGGTCAGACTGGTCGCGAAGAACAGGGCCGCCAGGATCGCGGTGGCCCGCGTCAGAGCGTTGGCCTGGCCGCGGCCGGTCATGAACCCGCCGACGCCGCCACCGCCGCCACCGCCGCCGAGCCCGAGTCCGCCCTCGGAGCGCTGGAGCAGCACGACGCCGATCAGCGCGAGCACGATGATGAGGTGGACGACGATCAGGACGGTCTGCATCGGTGTTCCGGGATCTTCTTCAGCGCCGCGCGCCGGCAGCGGGCACCGGAAGACGAACGCACGAGGGCCGGGGCCCGCGATCGTCCACGAACCGCCCCGACGCACGGGCGTGCGGCGGGGGCTTCGGGGGACGCTTCGGGCGGACCGGCCGGAATTCGGCGACGGCATACACCACCGGTCGCCCGCCGCCAACCTGACGCGCGCGGCCGACTGTCCGCTCCGACCCTCGCCTTCGTCGGCGCACCGTGTTCTCTGCCGGGGCAGGGCGGCCGACCGAACGCGCCGCCCGGTCCGGGAGGCAAGCCATGTCCGTGTCACGCCGTGCGGCGCTCGCCGCCGCCATCGCCGCACCCGTCCTGATCCGCCCGGGCTCCGGCTCCGCGGCCGGAACCGATCCCTCCGCCCGGGGCGCCGCGGTCGAGCAGGCGGTCGACGCCCTCACCAAGGCTCTCCTCGCCGCCGACGGTCCAGCCCTCGACGCCCTGACCCTCGACGGGCTGAGCTACGGCCATTCCAGCGGTCAGGTGCAGGACAAGGCGGCCTTCATCGAGACGCTAACCAGCAAGCGCTCGACCTTCCCGAGCATCACCCTGTCGGACCGCTCCGTCTCGGTGGTCGGCGACGACGCCATCGCGCGCCACGTCTTCACCGGCGAGGTGGTCTCGGGCGGCAAGACGTCGCCGGTCCATATCGGCGTGATGCAGGTCTGGCATAGCGACGGCGGCCGCTGGCGGCTGCTCGCCCGGCAGGCCTTCAAGATCTGACGGTCGCGCGGCGCGTCTGTCGCGCCGCGCCCAGCCAGGCTTCGCGGGCCCGCGCTCAGGCGTAGGCGGCGCAGATCCCCAGGAAGTCTTCCGCCACGAGGCTCGCGCCGCCCACGAGCGCGCCGTCGACGTTGTCCACCGACAGGAGTTCCTTGGCGTTCCCGGGCTTCACCGAGCCGCCGTAGAGGATGCGGATCTTCTGCGCCTCGTCGCCGACGAGCTTGTCGAGCATCTCCCGCAGGGAGGCGTGGACCTCGGCGATGTCGCGCGGCGTCGGCGTCCGCCCGGAGCCGATCGCCCAGACCGGCTCGTAGGCGATCACCGTGTCGGCCGCCGTCGCGCCCTTCGGCAGGCCGATGGCGAGCTGGGCGCGGACGATGTCGAGGGCGCGGCCCTGCTCGCGCTCCTCGATGGTCTCGCCGACGCAGACGATGCCGCACAGGCCGGCGCGGCGGGCGCCCAGCGCCTTGGCGTGGACCCCGTCGTCGGTCTCGTGATGGTAGGCCCGGCGCTCGGAATGGCCGACGATCACGTACTTGGCGCCGAGATCGGCGAGCATCTCGGCCGAGATCGAGCCCGTGAAGGCGCCGCTCGGCCGGGCGTGCAGGTTCTGGCCGCCGATCGCGATCGGCGATCCGGCCGCCGCCGCCACGCAGGATCCGATCAGCGTCGCAGGCGGGCAGATCAGCACGTCGATGCGCGACGCGAGGTCCGGCGAGAGCCCGCCGCGAATCGCCTCGACAACCTGGATGGATGCCCGGGTCCCGTTCATCTTCCAGTTGCCAGCGACAAGCGGCTTGCGCCCAGACTGCGTCATTCCTGCCCTCGCTCCGCCGCGGCTTTCTCGAAGTCGCCGGGGCCTACCAGAGCGAGCTTGAGCGTGCAAACGGCCGGGACCGCCCGAGCCTTTGCCTGTGGACGCGAATGGTCTATCGCGGTCGGCTCTCAGGGACAGCGCCGGCCCGGTGACGGGGCGGCTGCCGAAGGTACTCGATCACAGACCATGCTTCAGGGCATCCGCAACGCCAGCCAGCACTGGCTCGGCAAGATCGTCTTGACGATCATCTTCACGCTGCTGATCGCCGGTGTCGGCATCTTCGGGGTGGAGGAGTTCTTCCGCGGCGGCGCGAGCAACAAGGTGGCCACGGTCGGCAGCACGCCGATCACGGCCGAGCAGGTGCGCCAAGCCTACCAGAACCAGCTGCAGCGCTATCAGACCCAGCTGAAGCGTCCGCTGACGCCCGACCAGGCGCGGATGCTCGGCCTGGACCGGCAGGTGATGTCCCAGCTGATCACCGAGGCCGCCCTCGATCAGAAGACCCACGATCTCGGCCTCACGGTGCCGGATTCCTCGGTGATCAAGGCGATCCACGAGGAGAAGAGCTTCCAGAACCAGCAGGGTCAGTTCGAGCCGCAGCTCTTCTACCAGACCCTGCAGCGCGCCGGCCTCAACGAGGCCCTGTTCGTGCGCGAGCAGCGCTCGGTGATCGCCCGCCTCCAGCTGGCCGAGGCGGTGTCGTCGGACCTGCACGTGCCGCTCGCCATGCGGGAGGCCGTCCATCGCTACACCACCGAGCGCCGCGCGGCCGCCTACCTGATGCTGACGCCCTCGGTGGCCGGCCAGATCCCCGAGCCGACGGACGACGAGCTGAAGACCTGGTACGAGGCCAACAAGTCCGGCTTCCGGGCGCCGGAGTTCCGGGCGGCCAACCTCCTCGTTGTCGAGCCCGAGGCGATGGCGAAGCCCGACGCGATCACCGAGGCCGACGCCCGCGCCGCCTACGCGCTGAACAAGGACCGCTACGGCACGCCCGAGAAGCGCACGATCCAGCAGATCGTGTTCCCCGACGCGGCCGCCGCCGAGGCGGCCCGCAAGGCGATCACGGACGGCTCCAAAACCTTCGACGCGGTGGCGGCCGAGCGCGGCACCGACGAGAAGGACCTGACCCTCGGCACGCTGACCAAGAGCGAGCTGTTCGACAAGGCCGTCGCCGACGCCGCCTTCGCGCTGCCCGAGGGCGGCGTGAGCCAGCCGGTCCAGGGCCGGTTCGGCACCGTGCTGCTGCGCGTGACCAAGATCGAGGCCGGGACGGTGAAGCCGTTCGAGGCGGTGGACGGCGAGATCCGCAAGGCCCTCGCCCTGGCCCGCGCCCGCGACGCCATGGAGACCACCCGCGACGCGATCGAGGACCAGCGGGCCGGCGCCAAGCCGCTGGCCGACATCGCGGCCGAGCGCGGCCTCAAGGTCGTCGCCGTGAAGGCGGTGGACGTGAACGGCAAGGGGCCTGACGGGCAGCGGATCACCGACATCCCGGACCCGGAGACCACCCTGCCGGCCCTGTTCCGCGCCGAGATCGGCGGCGACAACGAGCCCCTGCGGACCAAGACCGGCGGCTACGTCTGGTACGACGTCACGGGGATCGACGCCGCCCACGACAAGCCCCTCGACGAGGTCAAGGACGGCGTGAAGGCCGGCTGGACCGCGACCGAGATCGCCAAGCGCCTCCAGGCCAAGGGCCGCGAGCTCGTCGAGAAGATCAACAAGGGCGAGACCATGGAGGCCGCCGCCCAGGAGGTCGGCGTCAACCTGCAGGAGGCGCAGGATCTCGCCCGCAACCAGGCCAAGGACATGCTCACGGCCGACGTCGTGAACCTGATCTTCGCGACCCCGGTGGGCAAGGCCGGGACGGCGGCCGCCGGCGATTCGCGGGCGGTCTTCAAGGTCACGGCGGCGACGGTGCCGGCCTTCGTGGCCGACAGCCCGAGCGACAAGCAGATCACGCAGAGCTTCCAGGCGGCGCTCGCCGACGACGTGCTGTCCGAGTACATCAGCGAGGTCCAGAAGAACGCCGGCGTGAAGGTCGATCCGGCGGCCCTGCGGCGCGCCATCGGCGGCGAGTACTGAGGCATGGCCGACGCGCCCGATTACGCGGACTTCGCGGCGCGCTACGAGGCCGGGCAGCCGAGCCTCGTGGCGGTGAGCCTCGTCGCCGATCTCGAGACGCCGGTGGCGGCGTTCCTCAAGCTGCGCGCCGGCCATGCCGGGCCGGCCTTCCTGCTCGAGTCGGTCGAGGGCGGCGCCGTCCGCGGCCGGTACTCGATGATCGGCCTCGATCCGGACCTGATCTGGCGCTGCCGGGCGGGCGCGCCCGCGATCGCGCGCGGGGCCGATCTCACGCGGTTCGAGCCGGATTCGCGGGCGCCGCTAGCGAGCCTGCGGGCCCTGATCGCCGAGAGCGCCATCGGCGAGTCGCACGGCCAGGACCTGCCGCCGATGGCCGCCGGCCTGTTCGGTTACCTCGGCTACGACATGGTCCGCGCCATGGAGCGGCTGCCGGAGCCGAACCCGGATCCGTTGGGCGTGCCGGACGCGATCCTGGTGCGCCCCCGGGTGATGGTGGTGTTCGATTCGATCCGCGACATCATCACGGTCGTCTCGCCGATCCGGCCCGCCCCCGGCACCGCGGCCCGGGCCGCCTACGAGGACGCGCTGCAGCGCGTCGACCGGGTCGCCGCCGCCCTCGAGGGCCCGCTGCCGATCGAGGCGCGGGTGGACCTGTCGGCGGTCGCCCCGCCCGAGCCGGTCTCGAACACGCCGCCGGACGATTTCTTCGCCATGGTGGCGCGCGCCAAGGAGTACATCGTCGCGGGCGACGTCTTCCAGGTGGTGCTGTCCCAGCGGTTCTCGGCGCCGTTCACGCTGCCGGCCTTCAGCCTGTACCGCTCGCTCCGGCGGACCAACCCGGCGCCGTTCCTCTGCTACCTCGATTTCGAGGGCTTCCAGATCGTCTGCTCCTCGCCGGAGATCCTGGTGCGGGTGCGCGACGGCGTGGTCACGGTCCGCCCGATTGCCGGCACGCGCCGCCGCGGCGCGACCCCGGCCGAGGATTCCGCCCTCGCCGACGAGCTGCTCGCCGACCCGAAGGAGCGGGCCGAGCACCTGATGCTGCTCGACCTCGGCCGCAACGACGCCGGCCGGGTCTCGCGGATCGGCAGCGTCCGCGTGACCGACTCGTTCTTCATCGAGCGCTACAGCCAGGTCATGCACATCGTGTCGAACGTCGAGGGCGACCTCGACCCGCGCCACGATCCCCTGGACGCCCTGGCGGCGGGATTCCCGGCCGGCACGGTCTCGGGCGCCCCGAAGGTGCGGGCCATGGAGATCATCGACGAGCTGGAGCGCGAGAAGCGCGGGCCGTACGCGGGCTGCATCGGCTATTTCGGCGCGCGGGGCGAGATGGATACCTGCATCGTCCTGCGCACCGCGGTGGTGAAGGACGGGACCATGCACGTCCAGGCCGGGGCCGGGATCGTCTACGATTCCGATCCCGCCTCCGAGCAGCAGGAATGCGTCAACAAGGCCAAGGCGCTGTTCCGGGCCGCCGAGGAGGCGGTGCGCTTCGCTGCGCAGGCCAAGCGCGGGCAGTAGCGCGGGCCGTAGGGCGGACGCGCGGCTGCGCCGCCGTCCGACGCCGACGGTTGACCGCGCGGGTGCGAGCGGTCACATCGCCTGCATGCCCGAGCGTGCCGCCGCGATGCCCAACGTCCTCGTCATCGACAACTACGATTCCTTCACGTGGAATCTCGTGCACCTGATCGGGCCGCTCTGCGGCACGGTCGAGGTCGCGCGCAACGACGCGCTCACGATCGCCGACATCCGCGCCAAGGCGCCCGACGCGATCGTGCTGTCGCCGGGGCCGTGCACGCCCACGGAGGCGGGGATCTGCCTCGACGTGGTCCGCGACCTGTCCGAGGAGATCCCGATCTTCGGCGTGTGCCTCGGCCTCCAGGCGATCGGCCAGGCCTTCGGCGGCGACGTCGTGCGGGCGCCGCTGCCGCTCCACGGCAAGGTCTCGACCATCCGGCACGGCGCGCGCGGCCTGTTCCGCGGCCTCAACGACAGTTTCGAGGCGACGCGCTACCACTCCCTGGTGGTCGACCGCGCGACCTGCCCGACCGCCCTGCGGGTCACCGCCGAGGCCGACGGCCTGATCATGGGCCTGGAGCACGCCGACCGGCCGCTCCACGGCGTCCAGTTCCATCCCGAGAGCATCCGGTCGCAGCACGGCACGGAGATCGTGAAGAACTTCCTCGATCTCGCCGCCGCCTGGAACACGGCGCGTGACAGGACGCGTGCCGACGTGCATTGACGCCGGGGGCCGGGGCGGCCCTCCGTAAGAACCCATGGACAGCTTCAGACCCCATCTCGCGAAGGTCGCCGGGGGCCTCGCCCTCGACCGCGCCGAGGCCCGCGCCGCCTTCGACGACCTGCTGTCGGGCGAGGTCACGCCGGTCCAGGCCGGCGCCTTCCTGACCGCCCTCAAGGTGCGCGGCGAGACCGTCGAGGAGATCGTCGGCGCCGCCGAGGCCATGCGGGCGCGCATGACCCGCGTCGCGGCGCCCGCGAACGCCGTCGACGTCGTCGGCACCGGCGGCGACCATTCCGGCAGCGTCAACGTCTCGACCCTCGCGGCGATCTTCGTGGCCGCCTGCGGCGTGCCGGTAGCGAAGCACGGGAACCGGGCGGCGACCTCGCGCTCCGGCGCCGCCGACGTGCTCGCGGCCCTGGGCGTGCGGCTCGGGCTCGACCCCGCCGCGCAGGCCCGCTGCCTCGCCGAGGCCGGACTCTGCTTCCTGTTCGCGCAGGCCCACCACCCGGCCATGCGCCACGTGGCGGCGGTCCGGTCAGAACTGCCCGTGCGGACGATCTTCAACCTGCTGGGGCCGTTGAGCAACCCGGCCGGCGTCGGCTACCAGCTCTTCGGCGTCGCCCAGGAGGCCCTCGCGGAGCCGCTGACGCGGGTCCTGGCCGAGCTCGGCAGCCGCCGGGTCTGGACCGTCCACGGGTCCGACGGGCTCGACGAGATCACCGTCACGGGCCCGACGCGGGTGGTCGCCCTCGACGAGGGGCGACTGACCCACTTCACCATCGACCCGCGCGACTTCGGTCTGGCGCTCCGCGCGCCCGAGGAGCTGCGCGGCGGCGACCCGGCCGACAACGCGCGGTCCCTGGAGGCCGTCCTGGCGGGTGCGCGGAACGCCTACCGGGACATCGCGGTCCTCAACGCGGGGGCGGCGCTCGTCGTCGCGGGCGCCGCGCAGGCCCTGGCGGACGGCGTCGCGCAGGCGCAGGATGCCGTCGATTCCGGGGCCGCCCGGGCGACGCTCGCCCGCCTCGTCCGGGCCTCGAACGACCACTCCAACGGGCAGGAGGGCCGATGAGCTCGCTGACGCACGAGGCGACCCCGGAGACCGGCGCCGGGACGCCGACCGAGCGGCCGAACGTCCTCGCCCGCATCGAGGCCTACAAGCGCCGCGAGATCGCCGAGGCGAAGCTGCGGGTGCCGCTCGCCAAGCTGGAGCGGAAGGTCGCGCAGGCGGAGCCGGTGCGCGGCTTCGCGGCGGCGATCCGGAGCCACCTCGCCGCGGACCGCCCGGCGCTCATCGCCGAGGTGAAGAAGGCCTCGCCCTCGAAGGGCCTGATCCGCGCCGATTTCGACCCGGCAAGCCTCGCCGCCGCCTACGAGGCCGGCGGCGCCACCTGCCTGTCGGTGCTGACCGACGAGCCCTCGTTCCAGGGGCGGCCCGAGTACCTGACGGCGGCGCGCGCGGCCTGCGGGCTGCCCGTCCTGCGCAAGGATTTCCTGTTCGAGCCCTATCAGGTCTACGAGGCCCGGGCCTGGGGTGCCGACTGCATCCTGGTCATCATGGCCTGCCTCGACGACGACGAGGCCGTCGCCCTGGTCGAGACGGCGCACCTCCTCGGGATGGACGTCCTGGTCGAGGTGCACGACGAGGCCGAGCTGGCGCGGGCCATCCCCCTCGGCACGGCGCTGATCGGCATCAACAACCGCAACCTCAAGACCTTCGAGGTCTCGTTCGAGACCGCGATCCGGCTGGCGCCGGGGATCCCGGCGGACCGGATCGCCGTGGCCGAGAGCGGGATCGGCGACCACGCCGACGTGGTCCGGCTGCGCGACAACGGCCTCGGCGTGGTGCTGGTCGGCGAGAGCCTGATGCGGCAGCTGGACGTCGCGGAGGCGGCCCGCGCCCTGCTGTTCGGCGCCGCGGAGGCCAAGGGCGGCAAGCCGCGGAAGAAGGCGTAAGGCATGCGGCCGGGCTCGACGCTGACCCATCTCGACACCAGCGGCGCGGCCAACATGGTCGACGTCACCGACAAGCCCGCCACCGACCGGACCGCCCGGGCGGAAGGCCAGATCGTGATGAGGCCGGAGACCCTGGCCCTGATCCGCGAGGGCGATGCCAAGAAGGGCGACGTGATCGGCACCGCTCGGCTCGCCGGCATCATGGCGGCCAAGCGCACCCACGAGCTGATCCCGCTCTGCCACCCGCTTCTGCTGTCGAAGGTGCGGGTCGAGTGCGAGCCCGACGACGCGCTCCCGGGCCTGCGCATCGCCGCCGAGGTCCGGGTCCAGGGCCCGACCGGCGTCGAGATGGAGGCGCTGACCGCCGTTTCGGTGGCCTGCCTGACGGTCTACGACATGGTGAAGGCGGTCGATCGCGGCATGCGGATCGAGGGGATCCGGCTGACCGCCAAGGACGGGGGCCGCTCGGGCACCTACCGGGCCCCGGCGGAATGAGCGGCCTGATCCCGGTCGCCGAGGCGCTGGCGCGGGTGCTCGCGAGCGTCGCCGCGCCGGTCGAGCCGGAGACCGTCCCGCTGGCGCAGGCCTGCGGCCGGACGCTCGCCGCGGACGTCGTCGCCTCACGAACCCAGCCGCCGTTCCCGGCCTCCGCCATGGACGGCTACGCCGTGCGCGGCGCCGATGCCGGGGAGGTCGGGGCGACCCTGCGGCTGATCGGCGCCAGCGCGGCCGGTCACGGCTTCTCCGGCCGCATCGGCCCGGGCGAGGCGGTCCGGATCTTCACCGGGGCGCCGGTGCCGGAGGGCGCGGACGCGATCCTGATCCAGGAGAACGCCGCCGCCGAGGCGGGCGCGGTGCGCGTCCTGGAGCCCGTGGAGCCGGCGCGGTTCATCCGCCGGGCCGGCCTCGACTTCACCGCCGGCGAGACCCTGATCCCGGCCGGCATGAGCCTGGACGCGCGGCGGCTGGCGCTCGCCGCGGCGGCCGGTCATCCGCGCCTCCCGGTCCGCCGCCGACCGCGCGTCGCGATCCTCGCCACCGGTGACGAGCTGGTTGAGGCGGGCGCGACGCCCGGCTGGGACCAGATCGTCGCCTCCAACAGCCTCGCGCTCGGTGCCCTCGCCGCCGAGGCGGGCGCCGACATCGTCGATCTCGGCATCGCGGGGGACGACCACGACGCCCTGGCGGACGCGTTCCGTCGCGCCCGCGCGGCGCGGGCCGACCTGCTGATCACCCTCGGAGGCGCCTCCGTCGGCGACCACGATCTGGTTCAGGCCGCGCTCGCCAAGGAGGGGTTGGAGCTCGGCTTCTGGCGGGTCGCCCTCCGGCCGGGCAAGCCGCTGATGCACGGCCGCCTCGGCGACATGCTGGTCATCGGGCTGCCGGGCAACCCGGTCTCGTCCATCGTGTGCGGGCTCCTGTTCGTGGTGCCCGCCATCCGCGCGCTCCAGGGTGATCCGCGGGCCGGCGCCGACCGGAGCGAGCCGGCGACGCTCGGCCGCGACATGCCGGAGAATGACGGCCGGGCCGACTACATGCGGGCGAGCCTCGCCCTCGAGCCCGACCGTCTACCGGTCGCGACCGCCGAGCGGCGTCAGGACTCGTCGATGCTCGCCGTCCTCGGACGGTCCGAAGCCCTGCTGATCCGCGCCCCGCACGCGCCGGCCGCGCGCGCCGGCGATCCCTGCCGGATCATCCGCCTCGATCGGCGCCTGCTCTGATCGTCAGGGCGCGACGCGCCAGACCTTGAGGGGACCGGGCACGTCCAGCGGCACGAGGCGCGCGCTCCCGGCCGTGCCCGCGGCGAGCCGCGTGGCGAACGCCGTCTCCGCCTGAAGGTTCTCGGCCGGCCGGGCCGGGCAGGCGACGAGGTAGCGGACGTCGAACGCCGTCAGCACCCGGTCGAGGTCGGCCTCGGTGCCGCCCAGCCCCTCGATCGCCGCTTTGAGGCCGGGAATGGCCCGGTGATAGGGCGCGGCGACGATGCTGTGCGGGGTGCGGAGGAGGATCGACGGCCCCATGAAGATCGGGGCGAGCACGGTGCCTTCCGGCAGGTGCGCCAGGGGGCGGACCGCGGCGTCGCCGAGGCAGGCATTGGTCTCGGCCACGTCGGGCGCGTTGCGCATGCCGGGCGCCAGGGTCTCCGCCAGGAGCGCCGGGATCATCCAGAGGCTGCTGACCATCGCGGCGCCGAGCAGCGCGACGGGCCAGCGCCGCGCCCCGGCCGGCAGGGCTGCCCGTGCCAGCGCGCGGTCGAGGACCACGCCCGCCATTAGCGGCACGAAGCCGGAGACGATGTAGAGTCCGCGGAACTGCGCGACGCCGAGGATCAGCCCCGGCCACAGGAACAGCGCGACCACCGACCAGGCCCGGCGTTCGGGGCCGCGCCACGCCATCCCGGCGGCCGTGAGGCTCGCGAGGATCACGACCGGGTAGAAGACCAGCGCCTCCCACTGGCCGCGGGCCACGAACTTCGCCAGCGGCGCCATCTCGTTGACCGTGAGCAGCCAGTGGATCCGCACCAGCGGCGGCATGTCGGGGAACGGGCCGCCGAGGCAGGACGGGAAGGCGGCGGCGAACCCGGCCAGCAGGACGCTGCCCGCGAGGCCCGCCAGGGCGAGGCGCGCCGGGACCGTCGCGAGGCGCTCGCCCGCGGCGGCGGCGATCGCGGCGAGGGCGAGGCCGCCCAGGGTGAGCCAGAGCCAGGGTGGCGAGAGCGCGTCGCAGTGGGAGACACCCCAGAGCGAGGGGGCTGTCTGGACGGCGAACAGCGCGGGGGCGGCGAGGCCGAGACCCAGGCCGAAGCCCGCGAGCGACGCCAGCGCGGGCCGTCCGCGCAGGCACCAGTCGCCCGTGAGGAAGAGGGCCGCCAGCGCGACGAAGGGCAGGCCCTCGAGCCCGATCGCCAGCGACACGGCCGCCAGGATCCCGCCGATCAGGCCGGGTCGCAGGCCGCCGCGGATCATGCAGAAGGCGAAACCGAGGATCGAGAGAATCTGCAGATTGTGGTGGTCCACCCGCCCCGCCTGGAACTGGATCGTCACACCGAAGGTCTGCGTGGCCGCGATCAGGGCCAGGAGCGCGGCACGGCTGCCGAAGCTGTGCCGGACCCCGCGATACAGGAGCCAGCCGTAGACCCCGAAGAGCAGCACGGGCCAGAGTGCCGCCGTCAGGCCCTCGGCGAGCGCGGGTCCCGTCAGGGGCGTGAGCGCCAGGATCAGGCCGGCGATGGGCGCGTCGACGAGGCGCGACCAGTGGCTCGGCACGCCGCCCGGGGGCAGGAATCGGTACTGGACGTTGTCGTACCAGCCCTGGCCGGCCAGCAGGTCGCGCACTTCCACGAGGCGCATCGCGTCGTCGGTATCCGGGACGCGCAGGTGCTGGACGGTTTCCCAAACCGCGTGGGGCGCGTTCATCGTCGCGATGCAGAGGGCGGCGAGGATCCACAGCAGCGTGCGGGCCTCGATCCGCCCGCGCGGTCGGGAGAGGGGTAGCGCCGGAGCCGGCATGGTTGGTGGATCACCCGGGCGGGCGGTCGATGCCCTCGCCGGCATGCTCGCGCGGTTCCGCTTAACGCGCGGTCAAAGGGCACCGGATGCGCGGCCCGGCCGTCGATCCGGCCCCGCGGCGCCAGCGATTCCTTAACCACGACCGGGCATCCTGGCGACCGGTCGGCGTCCTGCGCGTCGCGCGCCGCACCAATCGCCGGAGCATGGGATGAGCCACCACACCGAGACGCTGGTGATCGGCGCCGGGCCCGCGGGTCTGACTGCCGCCTACCTGCTGTCGAAGAAGGGCCGCTCCGTCACCGTCCTGGAGCGGGATCCGGCCCAGGTCGGCGGGATCTCGCGCACCGTCTCGCACAACGGCTACCTGTTCGACATCGGCGGCCACCGGTTCTTCTCGAAATCCCAGGCCGTGGTCGATCTCTGGGACGAGATCCTGCCCGACGACTTCATCGAGCGCCCGCGCCTGTCGCGGATCTACTATCGCGGGCGCTACTACGCCTACCCGCTGAAGGCCTTCGAGGCTCTGCGCAACCTCGGGATCCTCACCAGCGCGGCCTGCGTCGTCTCCTACCTCTACGCCCGCCTGCGGCCGGTGGCGGAGCCCAAGACCTTCCACGCCTGGGTCCGCAACCAGTTCGGCGAGCGCCTGTTCTCGATCTTCTTCAAGACCTACACCGAGAAGGTATGGGGCATGTCGTGCGACGCGATCTCGGCCGACTGGGCGGCGCAGCGCATCAAGGGGCTCGACCTCGGCGCGGCGATCCGCGACGGCATCAAGCGGTCGCTGGGCCTGCGCAAGGCGCCGAAGGCCGGCGGCCCCGTCATCAAGACTCTGATCGAGTCGTTCCGCTATCCCCGCCGCGGCCCCGGCATGATGTGGGAGGCGGCAGCCGCCAAGATCCGCGCCCAGGGCGGGCAGCTGAAGCTCGACCGCGGCGTCGACTCCCTCAGCTACGATGCCGGCACCGGCATCTGGACGGTGGCGGCCCGCCGCTCGGACGGCAGCCGCGAGACCTTCACGGCCCGCAACGTCGTCTCGTCCGCGCCGGTTCGCGAGCTCGTCGACGCCATCCGCCCGCGGCCGCTCAGCACCTTCAACGCCCGGGCGCTGAAGTACCGCGACTTCCTGACGGTGGCGCTCATCGCCAAGTCGGACAAGAACTTCCCGGACAACTGGATCTACATCCACGACCCGTCGGTGAAGGTCGGCCGGGTGCAGAATTTCCACTCCTGGTCGCCCGAGATGGTGCCGGACGCGGACCACACCTGCCTGGGCCTGGAGTATTTCTGCTTCGAGGGCGACGGCCTCTGGAACGCCGACGATTCGGAGCTGGTGGAGCTCGCCAAGCGCGAGATCGGTCAGATCGGCCTGATCGACCCGGCCGACGTCGTCGATGCCTGCGTGGTCCGCCAGCCGAAGGCCTACCCGGTCTACGACGAGGAGTATGCCGGCCACGTCGTCACCGTGCGGCGGGAGCTGGAGCGGGATTTCCCGAGCCTGCACCTCGTGGGCCGCAACGGCATGCACAAGTACAACAATCAGGACCACGCGATGATGACCGCGATGCTGACCGTGGAGAACATCCTCTGCGGCCGGCGCCGGCACGATGTCTGGCGGGTGAACGAGGACGCCGAGTACACCGAGTCCGGGGTGTCGGGGGCCGACGTCGCCCTGGGCAGCGAGCGCCTTGTCCCGCGCAAGGTGGCCTGAGGCCAGTTCCGGTCGGCCTCCCATCTTTGCGAGCGAAGCGAAGCAATCCAGGGCGGCGCGGAGCGCCTCGAAGTCGCGCTGCCCTGTGTCGCTTCGCTCGCGATCACGGAGTGTGCGACCCCACTGCGGTGACGATCGGAAACCCCGCGGTCAGCGACAGGGCCCCGGCCGCGTCACCGGCGCGGCTTGCCGGTCTCTCCCGCGCCCCTATCGTTCCTTCCCGGTAATGCCCTGGTTCAAGGGCCGCCGGGAGGATTCTATCAATGCGATCTCTGCTTCTCGCCGCGCTCTTCGCGGGCGTGGCCATGCCGGCGGCGGTGCTGCCCGCCCTGGCGCAGGGTGCGGCCCCTGCCGAGACCAAGGCCAAGACCGACGACCTCGAGAAGCTCGAGGGCTTCCACAGCACCGACACCCAGGCCGCCGCGGAGATCCCGCAGACCGGCCGCCGCGCTGACGCGATCCGCAAGAACCTGTCGAAGATCAAGCTGCCGGACGGCTTCAAGATCGACCTGTACGCCGTGGTGCCGGATGCCCGCGCGATCGCCGTCGGCCCCAATGCCGGGGTGCTGTTCGTCGGCACGCGCAAGAGCAAGATCTACACGGTCACCGACCGCGACAAGGACCGAGTCGCCGACGAGGTCCGCCCCTTCGCGCCGGGCATCGCGTTCAAGATCCCGAACGGCGTCTGCTTCTCGAAGGATGGCGTCCTCACTGTGGTCGAGCAGAACCGGGTCCTGGCTTTCCCGGCCGCCGAGTTCTTCTACGAGAACCCGGACGTCGCCGCTGGCGTGCTGGTCAAGCAGGGCGCGCTGATCCCGGCCTCCGAAGAGAGCTTCAACCACACCGCCCGCGTCTGCCGGGTCGGGCCGGACGGCAAGACCTACATCGCGCTGGGCCAGCCCTACAACGTGCCGCCCGCCGAGAAGATGGACCTCTACAAGAAGACCGGCATCGGCGGCATCATCCGCATCGACGCCGACGGCAAGAACCGCGAGGTCTACGCGACCGGCATCCGCAACTCGGTCGGAATGGACTTCAACACCGACAAGTCGCTGTGGTTCACCGACAACCAGGTCGACGGCATGGGTGACGACAAGCCGCCGGGCGAGCTGAACCGCGCCACCAAGGCGGGCGAGAATTTCGGCTTCCCGTGGTTCGGCGGCGGCGCGGTCCGCACGGTCGAGTACAAGGACCAGACCCCGCCGGCCGACGCCGTCGCCCCGCAGGCCGAGCTGCCGCCGCACGCGGCCGATCTCGGCATGACCTTCTACAACGGCAAGCAGTTCCCGGCCGCCTACAAGGGCGGGATCTTCATCGCCGAGCACGGCTCGTGGAACCGGACCGAGCCGGTCGGCGCCCGGGTGATGTTCGCCAAGCTCGGCGCCGACGGGAAGGTCGAGTCGGTCAAGCCGTTCGCGGAAGGGTGGCTCACCGGCGACGGCGAGTATCTCGGCCGCCCGGTGGATGTGGCGGTGATGCTCGACGGCTCGCTGCTGGTCTCGGACGATTCCGCCGGGGCGATCTACCGGATCTCCTACGAGAAGTAGTCTCTTGTGACCTGGCGCCTCTCCGCTCGTGAGGCGCCAGGTCGCGGAAAGCCGCAACGCGCCCTCTCTGACGTGTGGGAGAGGGCGCGCGTCCCGTTCCGACGCGAGCGGGCAAGTCTTCACTGATCTCAGAGTTCGAGCCCACCCGATGATCCGCCCGCTTCTCGTCCTCGCCGCCACCCTCGTCCCGCTCTCGGCGCAGGCCGGCGACGCGGCCGCAGGCAAGAAGCGCGCGACCGCTTGCCAGACCTGCCACGGCATGGACGGGCTCTCGAAACTGCCGGAGGCGCCGAACCTCGCCGGGCAGGTCGAGCCCTACCTCGTGAAGGCGCTCACCGAGTATCGGGACGGCAAGCGGCAGAACGAGATCATGAACGTGGTCGCGAAGGAGCTGTCGGACGCCGACATCGCCAATCTGGCGGCGTACTACGCGGGCATCCAGATCGACGTGCTGCCGCCGGGGTAAGCGGCACCGCCGTCATTGCGAGCGGAGCGAAGCAATCCAGTTGCGCAACGCTCACCGATGTCGCGCGACCCTGGTTTGCTTCGCTCCGCTCGCAATGACGCGGTTGATCAATCGTCCATCTTCAGGGCGGCGATGAACGCCTCCTGGGGGATCTCGACGCGCCCGAACTGGCGCATCTTCTTCTTGCCTTCCTTCTGCTTGTCGAGAAGCTTGCGCTTGCGCGAGATGTCGCCGCCGTAGCACTTGGCGGTGACGTCCTTCGACAGCGCCCGGATGGTCTCGCGGGCGATGATCTTGCCGCCGATCGCCGCCTGGACGGGGATCTGGAACAGGTGGCGGGGGATCAGGTCCTTCAGCTTCTCGCACATGGCCCGGCCGCGCGACTCGGCGCGGGTGCGGTGGACCAGCATCGAGAGGGCGTCCACCGGCTCGGCATTCACCAGGATCGACATCTTTACGAGGTCGCCCTCGCGGTAATCCGACACGTGGTAGTCGAACGATGCGTAGCCCTTCGAGATCGACTTCAGCCGGTCGTAGAAGTCGAAGACGACCTCGTTCAGCGGCAGGTCGTAGACCACCATGGCGCGCTTGCCGATGTAGTTGAGGTCGATCTGCACGCCGCGGCGGTCCTGGCAGAGCTTGAGCACGCCGCCGAGATACTCGTCGGGCGTCAGGATCGTGGCGCGGATCCACGGCTCCTCGATCGTCTCGATCTTCATGATGTCCGGCATGTCGGCCGGGTTGTGCAACTCCTTGGTCTCGCCGTCGCGCATCTTGAGGTGGTAGACCACCGAGGGCGCCGTGGAGATCAGGTCGAGGTTGAACTCGCGCTCCAGCCGCTCCTGGATGATCTCCAGGTGCAGGAGCCCGAGGAAGCCGCAGCGGAACCCGAAGCCCAGCGCCGCCGACGTCTCCATCTCGTAGGAGAACGAGGCGTCGTTGAGCCGGAGCTTGCCCATGGCGGAGCGCAGGTTCTCGAACTCGGCCGCGTCCACCGGGAACAGGCCGCAGAACACCACCGCCTGGACCTCCTTGAAGCCCGGCAGCATCTCGGTGGTCTGGCGCTTGTCCTCGGTGATCGTGTCGCCGACGCGGGTGTCGGCCACCTCCTTGATCGAGCCGGTGAAGAAGCCGACCTCGCCCGGGCCCAGCGCGTCGATGTCGGCCATCTTCGGCCGGAACACGCCGATCCGGTCGACGCCGTAGACGGCGTCGGCGCCCATCATGCGGATGGTCATGCCCTTCTTGAGGGTGCCGTCGATGATCCGCACCAGCACCACGACGCCGAGATAGGCATCGTACCAGCTGTCCACGAGCAGCGCCTTCAGAGGCGCGTCGCTCCTGCCCTTCGGCGGCGGCAGGCGGGTGACGATCGCCTCGAGCACAGCCTCGATGTTGAGGCCGGTCTTGGCCGAGATCGGCACGGCGTCGGAGGCGTCGAGGCCGATCACCTCCTCGATCTGCTCCTTGACCCGGTCCGGCTCGGCGGCGGGCAGGTCGACCTTGTTGAGGACCGGGACGATCTCGTGGTTGGCGTCGAGCGCCTGGTAGACGTTGGCGAGCGTCTGCGCCTCGACGCCCTGCGAGGCGTCGACCACTAGGAGCGAGCCCTCGCAGGCGGCGAGCGAGCGCGAGACCTCGTAGGCGAAATCCACGTGGCCAGGCGTGTCCATCAGGTTCAGGACGTAGTCCTTGCCGTCCTGGGCCTTGTACTCCAGGCGCACGGTCTGCGCCTTGATGGTGATGCCGCGCTCCTTCTCGATGTCCATCGAGTCGAGCATCTGCTCGCTCATGTCGCGGAGCGCGACCGTGCCGGTGGCCTGGATCAGCCGGTCGGCCAAGGTCGATTTGCCGTGGTCGATATGCGCGACGATCGAGAAGTTGCGGATGGTGTCGATCGGGGCTGTCATCGGCATTCCGTTCGGGCGCGCGCCGGCGCGCACCGTCTGACGTCGGGACGTGTTCGGATGGAGCGGCTCCCGCGCGAGATAGCAGCGCGGCGGGAAGGCGCCAAGCGCGGCCTGAGCGCCGGGAGGGGAGCGCGGGCCCGGTCGGTGATCGCACGCAAGCGAACGGGGGCCGGAACGAGCCGGCCCCCGGGTCACGATCGTGTCTGGCGCCGAGGAGCGATCCGGCTCAGCGACCGCGGTCGCGGATCAGTCGCTCGATCTCGGCCTCGCCGTGGGAGCGCGCCTTGGCCTCGGTCGGATGCTTCCGGTCCGAGCGCTGGTGCAGCTTGCCGTGCTTGCGGATGCTCCACTGGAACAGGGAGCCGCTCTCGCCGACCGGCTCCACGTCGAGGCTGAAGGGGTAGGTATCTGTCTGGGTATCGCTCATGGGGCCGATATGGGGCGGTCAGCGACCTTTCGCCATGCCTGATCGCCAAGTCCTTGCGCGTTTACGCGTCCGCACCGTTCGCGCGCGCCCGCGCGGCCATGGCAACGAGGCTTTTGCGCAGCGCACCCATGTCGGTGACGCGCTCCGGATAGGGGACGCGCACCGTGCGGTCGGCCGCCATAAGGTCCATGCCCTCGGGGTCGAGGCCGGTGAGTCGCCAGGGCAGGTCGGCCGCGCCGCCGGCGCCGGCAGCGTAGAGCGCCAGCGCGTCGGCGTGGTCGGCGTTCATGTGCTCGACGGCGCCCCGCTCGCCCGCCACGATCGCCTGCGCGTCCGAGAGGTCGAGGAGGAGCTGGTCGCGGGTCAGGGTCGCGGCCTTGGCGAAGCCGCCATTGAGGTGGCCGGCCTCCGGCGCCAGGGCGAAGAAGCCGAAATCCGGGAAATCGGCGTAGAGCTTGGCCTTCGGGTGCCGGGCCAGGAACCGCTCCCGGGCCCGCGGCTCGGCGGTCTGCAGAGCGCGTCCGACCACCGTCAGGCGGGGATGGGCGAGCGGGTCGCCCTTGCCACCCTGCGAGAACAGCAGCGAGCAGCGCGGGTCGGCCAGCAGGTTGCGGGTGTGGGCCGACAGCCGCGACAGCAGCATCAGCGGCGTGCCGTCCGCGTCGGTGGCGATGGTGACGAGGGAGGCGAAGGGCGTGCCGTCCGGCTCCAGGGTCGCGAGCGCCCCCGACCGGACGCTGCGCAGGAGCGTGCGCGCCAGGCCGATCGCGTCGAACGGCGCCGCCTCGGCCGGCAGCGGACGGGCCGGTCCGCCCGAGCCCGGACCCGTGTCGATCGTCTCGCCCATGCGCGATTCCTCCCCTCCGGACAGTCGCCCGGTTTCGCCGCCACGTTAGCGGCGCAGCGTCGGCGGCGCGAGGCACCGCGACCGCGTCAGATGGGCCGCGGAAGGACCGGTGCGCTCCCGTGTTACGGCCAAGCTATGACCGCCGCTCGCTTTTTCCGATCGGCCGTACTAAAGCACCTGTCCCTTTGCGTGTGCCGGGCTGCGCCCAAACTGCCCGGTTCGCGTTTTTGTCTGCCCCCTCGGGGCCGGGACGTGGCGCGGCCTGTGCGAAGAGCCGGGACCGCGCCTGAGCCCGTTCAGTCAGGGACCGCGCATGCCGACCATCGCCCTCGTCGACGACGACCGGAACATCCTCACCTCTGTGTCGATCGCGCTGGAGACCGAAGGCTACCGCATCCAGACCTACACGGACGGGGCCTCCGCGCTGGACGGTCTGCGCCACTCGCCGCCCGATCTCGCGATCTTCGACATCAAGATGCCGCGCATGGACGGGATGGAGCTTCTCCGACGCCTGCGGCAGAAATCTGACCTTCCCGTGATCTTTCTGACTTCGAAGGACGAGGAGATCGACGAGCTGTTCGGCCTCAAGATGGGCGCGGACGACTTCATCCATAAGCCGTTCTCGCAGCGCCTGCTGGTGGAGCGGGTGAAGGCGGTGCTCCGGCGCTTCGCCAAGGAGGCCCCCGGCAGCACGCCCCGCGGCGAGGCCGAGGTCGCGGCCCGGTCGCTCGAGCGCGGCGCGCTGATGATGGATCCCGAGCGGCACACCTGCACGTGGAAGGGCGAGCCGGTGACGCTGACGGTCACGGAGTTCCTGATCCTCCAGGCGCTCGCCCAGCGCCCCGGCGTCGTGAAGAGCCGCAACGCGCTCATGGACGCGGCCTACGACGACCAAGTCTACGTCGATGACCGGACCATCGACAGCCACATCAAGCGGTTGCGGAAGAAGTTCAAGGTCACCGACCAGAGCTTCGACATGATCGAGACGCTCTACGGCGTCGGCTACCGCTTCAAGGAGGCGTGATCTCCAGGATCAGCCCCGTGGCCGCACGTACCCAGACCCAGACCGAGGATGCCCCGCCCCGCGCCTCCCTGGCCCAGACCCTGTCCCGACCGCTCGGCTGGCCCCGCGCCGTGTGGGAGGCGGTCGGCCAGCGCGCCTCGTCGAGCCTGACGCGCCGCATCGTCGTCCTCAACCTCGTCGGGCTGATCGCGCTCCTCGTCGGGTTCCTCTACCTCAACCAGTTCCGCCAGGGCCTGATCCAGGCCCGGATCCAGAGCCTCGCCATCCAGGGCGAGATCATCGCGGGGGCGATCGCCGCCTCGGCCTCGGTGGACACCGACACGATCCGCATCGATCCCGACAAGCTGCTCCAGCAGCAGGCCGGCGAGGCGGCGGAGGAGGAATCGCAGCCGCTCGCCTTCTCGCTGAACCCCGAGAAGGTGGCGCCGCTGCTGTTGCGCCTCGTGACGCCGACGGGCAACCGCGCCCGGGTCTACGACCAGGAGGGCGGCCTCCTGTTCGACACCCGCACCCTGTTCAAGCGCGGCGATGCCAGCCGGCCCGACCCGCTCGAGCCGAAGCCCCACAAGCCCGGCATCCTCGAATCCGCCTTCGAGGCGGTCCAGTCCAAGCTCGGCGGCCTGTTCCGCAGCCGGTCCGAGACCACCGAGGAGACGGGGCCGGTGAACGGGCACTCGCTCCGGGAGGTCCAGGCGGCGCTCGGCGGCAACCGCGGCAGCCTCGTGCGCCGGAACAAGCTCGGTGAGACCACCGTCTCGGTGGCGGTGCCGATTCACCGGGCGGGCTCGGTCCGCGGCGCCCTCCTGATCTCGACTCAGGGCGACGCCATCGACCGGGTCATCGCTTCGGAGCGGTTCGGTTTGCTGCAGGTCTTCCTCGTCGCCTCGGCGGTGATGGTGGTGCTCTCGTTCCTGCTGGCGGGTGCGATCGCGGGACCGGTCCGCCGCCTCGCGGAGGCCGCCGAGAAGGTCCGCATGGGCATCAAGACTCGCGAGGAGATCCCGGACTTCACCGAACGCACGGACGAGATCGGCCACCTGTCGGGCGCCCTGCGCGATATGACTCAGGCCCTCTACCGGCGGATCGACGCGATCGAGAGTTTTGCGGCGGATGTCAGCCACGAGTTGAAGAACCCGCTGACCTCGCTCCGCAGCGCGGTCGAGACACTGCCGCTCGCCAAGACCGACGAGTCCCGTGGCCGGCTGATGGCGATCATCCAGCACGACGTGAAGCGCCTCGACCGTCTGATCAGCGACATCGCCGACGCCTCGCGCCTCGACGCGGAGCTCGCCCGCGCCGAGGCCCGGCGCGTCGATCTCCGGCGGCTGCTCACTACCGTCGTGTCGGTCGCCAACGAGCGCCGGCGCCCGAAGGATTGCCTGATCCAGCTCGACGTCGAGGCGACGGGCTCGGAGCAGGACACGCCGTTCACGATCATCGGCCACGACAGCCGGCTCGGGCAGGTGGTCAACAACCTCCTCGACAACGCCCGCTCGTTCTCGCCGACCGACGCGAAGGTCCGGGTCGTGCTGCGCCGCGTGCGCGGCGAGGTCGAGATGATCTGCGAGGACGAGGGACCTGGCATCCCGGAGCACGCCCTGGAGCGGATCTTCGAGCGCTTCTACACCGACCGGCCGGAGCAGGGTTTCGGCCAGAACTCCGGCCTCGGCCTGTCGATCTCCCGCCAGAT
The DNA here is from genome assembly GCF_900116245.1 of Methylobacterium sp. yr668. Lineage (NCBI taxonomy): Bacteria > Pseudomonadati > Pseudomonadota > Alphaproteobacteria > Hyphomicrobiales > Methylobacteriaceae > Methylobacterium > Methylobacterium sp. yr668. The sequence continues at coordinate 119,105 of NZ_FOZY01000010.1, forward strand.
CGTCCAGGCCCATCGCGGCACGATCCGCGCCGAGAACCGGCCCGGCGCCCCCGACGAGGACGGCGAGCCGACGGTGCGCGGCGCCCGCTTCATCGTGCGCCTGCCGGCGGCGCCGCGGCAGCTCCACGCCTGATGGTCACCCTGCACGGCGCCTGCGTCGCGCTGTGCGGGGCCGGGATCCTGATTCGGGGTCCCTCCGGCGCGGGCAAGTCCAGCCTCGCGCTCCTGCTCGCCGCCGCGCCGGACGGCGCCTTCGTGGCGGACGACCGGGTGCTCTGCGCAATTCGCGACGGGCGAATCACGGCCGGTCCCCATCCCGCGCTCGCCGGACGTGTCGAGGTCCGCGGCCAGGGGATCCTGTCGGCGGCCGATCTCGGCCTGGCGGTGCGGCCGGACGCGGTGCTGCATATCGCCGTCGACCTGGTGGAGACGGCACCGCGCCTGCCCGAGCCGCCGGAACCCGCCGACATCCTCGGCCTCGCCGTTCCGCGCCTCGTCCTCGATCGGGGTGCGCGGGCGGCCGGCCTCGCACCGCTCCTGGTTCGTGCGGCGCTGCGAAAGCCGCGGCCGTGACTTCGCAGCCGCACAGGCGCCTCGATTCGCCCAAGACTGGTATCCCCCATGGCGCACACGCGGCGGCCGTGGCATGATCGCACCAATGTCCGGGCAAAAAAGTCGCGATCGCCTTGTGGGGGGCTGTGCGATGCACAACATGGCGGCACACACAGGACGTTGGAACACGTGTCGATGATTGGCATGGTGCTCGTCACCCACGGACTCCTGGCGACCGAGTTCAAGGCCGCGCTGGAGCACGTGGTCGGTCCACAGGATCAGATCGAAACGATCACGATCGGGCCGGAGGACGATATGGAGCTGCGACGCCGGGACATCATGTCCGCGGTCTGTCGCGTGAATACCGGGGACGGTGTGGTGGTGCTGACCGACATGTTCGGGGGCACGCCGTCGAACCTCGCGCTGTCCTGCATGAACGGCGGATCGGTGGAGGTCGTGGCGGGGATCAACCTGCCGATGCTGATCAAGCTGGCCAGCGTCCGCGACGAGGAGAAGCTCGGCGACGCCGTGCTGCACGCGCAGGAAGCCGGCCGCAAATACATCAACGTCGCTTCGCGCGTCCTGGCGGGCAAGTAGTTCTCCGGGATCAGGCTTCCAGGACGGCCGCCGGCGGAGCCGCGCGCCGCGCGCTCACGGTGATTCCCACCGATGCCGCGATCACCAGCGCGATCGCCAGCCACTGGACGGCGCTGATTCGCTCTCCCAGCAGGACCAGACCCGCGCAGGCCGCCACGGCGGGCTCCAGGCTCATCAGCACGCCGAAGCTCTTGCGGTCCAGGCGGCGCAGGGCGACCATCTCCAGCGAGTAGGGCAGGGCGCTCGACAGCAGCGCCACCGCGAAGCCGGCGATGAGGAGTCCGGGCGCGAGCAGGGCCGGTCCGGCCTCCGCCACGCCGAACGGCGCCACGACGAGGGCCGCCGTCAGCATGCCCAGGGACACGGCCTGGCCGCCGTCGATCCGCCCCGCGCGCTGCCCGAACAGGATGTAGAGCGCCCAGCACAGGGCCGCGCCGAGATCGAGGGCGACGCCGACCGGGTCGAGGCCGTCCGCGCCGGCGATCGGCAGCAGCAGCGCGAGCCCGGCCACCGCCACGCCGATCCACAGGAAATCCGAGCGGCGGCGCGACGCGATCAGCGCGACCGCCAGCGGCCCGACGAACTCGATGGCCACGGCCGGTCCGAGCGGCAGCCGTGCCAGCGCGAGGTAGAACAGGAGGTTCATCAGCCCGAGGGCCGTCCCGTAGAGGGCGATCCAGCCGGCCTCGCGTGCCGGGAGGCTGCGCCGCCAGGGCCGCCAGACGGCGATCAGGATCAGCGCCGAGAAGCCGACCCGGAGCGCCGAGGTCCCCGCCGCGCCGAGCGCCGGGAACAGGCTCTTGGCGAAGGTCGCGCCGCACTGGAGCGACACCATGCCGGTGACCAGCGCCGCCACGGACAGCACCGTATCGCCGAGGCCGAACCTGTTGCGTGACACGGGGACGACATTCCTGAGGACCGGGACCCGGCGCGGGCATAGCAGATGCCGGGGCCGCCGCGGCCCACGCTCGACCTCATGGCACACGCCATCCTCGCGCACGGCTCGCCGTCCTGGGCCAGCGGGGCGTCCGCCGGCCCGGCGTGATCCGTGACCGGCCCTTACAGGATGAAGCGGCTCAGATCCGCGTTCGAGGCCAGATCCTGCACCCGGTCGCGCACGTAGGCCGCGTCGATCGGGACCGTCTCGCCGGACCGATCGGTGGCGGTGAAGGAGACCTCGTCGATCACCCGCTCCAGCACCGTCTGGAGCCGGCGCGCGCCGATATTCTCCACCGACGAGTTCACCTCCACGGCGACCCGCGCGAGGGCGTCCACGGCGTCGTCGGAGAAGGTGAGGGTGACGCCCTCGGTCTCCATCAGCGCGACCGTCTGCTTGAGAAGGCTCGCCTCGGTGGCGGTCAGGATCTGCTTGAAATCGTCCACCGTCAGCGGCTGCAATTCCACCCGGATCGGCAGGCGGCCCTGCAACTCGGGGAGGAGGTCCGCCGGCTTCGAGACGTGGAAGGCGCCCGAGGCGATGAACAGCACGTGGTCGGTCTTCACCGGCCCGTGCTTGGTGGCGACGGTCGTGCCCTCGATCAGCGGCAGCAGGTCGCGCTGCACGCCCTCGCGCGAGACGTCGCCGGACGAGCGGCCCTCGCGGGCGCAGATCTTGTCGATCTCGTCGAGGAAGACGATGCCGTTGTTCTCGACCTCGCGGATCGCCTCGCGGACGAGCGCCTCGTCGTCGACGAGCTTGTCGGATTCCTCGGCCATCAGCGGCGCGTAGGCGTCCCGCACCAGCACACGGCGCGGCTTGCCGCGCTGGCCGCCGAGCGCCTTGCCGAGCATGTCGCCGATGTTGATCGCGCCCATCGAGGCGCCCGGAACGCCGGGTATCTCGAACATCGGCATGCCCGCGGGGGCGCCGGAGGTCAGTTCCAGCTCCACTTCCTTGTCGTCGAGCTCGCTGTTGCGGAGCTTGCGCCGGAAGCTGTCGCGGGTGGCCTGGCTCGCCGTCGGGCCGACCAGCGCGTCGAGGATCCGGTTCTCGGCTGCCGCCTCGGCCTTGGCCTTGACGCCCTCGCGCTTGACCTGCCGCGTCAGGCCGATCGCCACCTCGACGAGGTCGCGGACGATCTGCTCGACGTCGCGGCCGACGTAGCCGACCTCGGTGAACTTGGTGGCCTCGACCTTCAGGAACGGCGCGTTGGCGAGCCGGGCGAGGCGGCGGGCGATCTCGGTCTTGCCGCAGCCGGTCGGCCCGATCATCAGGATGTTCTTGGGCGCGACCTCCTCGCGGAGCGGACCGGTCAGCTGCTGGCGCCGCCAGCGATTGCGCAGCGCGATCGCCACGGCGCGCTTGGCGTCGTGTTGCCCGACGATGAACCGATCGAGCTCGGACACGATCTCGCGGGGAGAGAACGTCGTCACCGCTTTGCCATCCCTGTTCCCGGCCCGAAAACGGCCCCGCGCCGGGAATGGGGTCGCGCGCGGCCCCGCGCAAGGGGCCACGCGTCGGCCGGTCGCCGCCTCAGTGCGTTGCCGGGACCGCCGCGGCGTCGCCCTTGTCGTGCCGGCCGAACCGCTCCACCAGGGTCGCGCTGGCCTCGTTGAGGCCGATGACCGTGACGTCGCGGCCCCGGGCGCGGGCCTTGAGGACCACCCGGTCGAGGGCCGCAATGGCCGAGATGTCCCAGAAATGCGCCGCGTGGACGTCGATCACGAGGCGCTCGACCGGCTCCAGCACGTCGATCGCCTCCGAGAAGGTGCCGGCCGAGGCGAAGAACACTTGCCCGGTGACGGTGTAGGTCCGGGTGCCGCCGTCGGCCGAGAGGGCGGACGTGATCCGGTTGAGCTGGGCGACCTTGCCGGCGAAGAACACGCCGGACAGCAGCACGCCGACCAGCACGCCGATCGCGAGATCCTTGGTGGCGACCACGACCAGGACGGTCGCCAGCATCACCGCCGAGGAGGGCAGCGGGTTGGTGCGCAGCCGCAGCAGCGAGCGCCACGAGAAGGTGTTGATCGAGACCATGATCATCACGGCCGTCAGCGCCGCCACCGGCACGACGGCCAGCAGGTCCTGCAGCGCCACGAGGAGCACCAGCAGGAACGCGCCGGCCACGAGCGTCGAGAGGCGCCCGCGGGCACCCGACGAGACGTTGATCACCGACTGGCCGATCATCGCGCAGCCGCCCATGCCGCCGAACAGGGCCGAGGTCATGTTGGCCACGCCCTGGCCCATGCACTCGCGATTCTTGTCGCTGGCCGTGTCGGTCATGTCGTCGACGATCTGCGCCGTGAGCAGGCTCTCCAGCAGACCGACCGCGGCGAGCGTCGCCGCGTAGGGCAGGAGGATCCGCAGGGTCTCGAGGGTGAGGGGCACGTCCGGCAGGGCGAAGCTCGGCAGCGTCGAGGGTAGGGCGCCGAGATGGGCGACCGTGCGCACGTCGAGGTGGAAGATCGCGGTGATCGCCGTCAGCACCGCGATGGCGACGAGCGGCGACGGGATCGCGCGGGTGATCCGCGGGAATCCGTAGATGATCGCCAGACCGAGGGCGATCAGCCCGTAGGTCGCCGGCGTGACCCCGGTGAGCTCGGGCAACTGCGCCAGGAAGATCAGGATCGCCAGCGCGTTGACGAAACCGGTCATCACCGATTGCGAGACGAACCGCATCAGCCGGCCCAGCCTGAGCAACCCGGCCAGGATCTGGATGACGCCCATCAGGATCGTGGCGGCGAAGAGGTACTGGACGCCGTGCTCGCGCACGAGGTCGACCATCACCACCGCGGTGGCGGCGGTGGCGGCCGAGACCATGGCCGGGCGACCGCCGGCGAAGGCGATGGTGCAGGCGATGACGACCGAGGCGTAGAGGCCGACCTTCGGGTCGACTCCGGCGATGACCGAGAAGCCGATGGCCTCTGGAATCAGCGCGAGGGCGACGACGATCCCCGACAGGGTGTCGCCGCGCAGGTTGGAGGTCCACGACCGGAGATATCCGGCGTTCCGGGCTGCGTGTGTTGACATCGATGAATCCGCACGAGCGGCGTGCCCGCGTCGCTGGCGGGTCAGAGCGCGTCTCGAATGCGTGGTCCGGCGGATCGGCGGCCGGAAGAGCCACCCGGGCTTTCACCGGGTCCTTGCGAATGCGCCGACCCTAGGGGCGCGCGCGCTGCAATGCAACAACGTGGCGGGAAACGCTCGGCGACGCTTCCGTCATCGCGGGTCCGGCTCTGCGGTTCCGAAATGACGGGCGCGTCGGTCCGGCCGCCTCAGGCCGCGCGGACCTGGGTCACGAAGCCCGCGACCTCGCCGCCGAGCCCGTTCGAGCGGCGCGCGATGTCGGCGGCGGCGTCGAGGACTTCCGCGGCGCTGGCGCCCGTCTCGCGGGCCGCGCCCAGGACCAGCGCCATCGTGTCCGTGACGGCGCGGGTGCCGCTGGCGGCTTCGGAGACGCTGCGGGCGATCTCCTGGGTCGCCAGCTGCTGCTCCTCGACGGCGGCGGCCACGCCGAGGGCGATCCCGTGGACCTGCTCGATCGTGCCGCCGATCTCCTCGATCGCCGCGACGGCGTCGTGGGTCGCGGTCCGCATCGCGGCGATCTGCCCGGCGATCTCCTCGGTGGCCTTGGCGGTCTGCGTCGCGAGATCCTTCACCTCGGTGGCGACGACCGCGAAGCCGCGCCCGGCCTCGCCGGCCCGCGCCGCCTCGATCGTGGCGTTGAGCGCCAGCAGGTTGGTCTGCCCGGCGATGGTGGAGATGAGGGAGACGACCTGCCCGATCCCGTCGGCGCTGCGGGCGAGGGCCTGGACGCTCGCCCGGGTCCGCCGCGTCGCCTCGACGGCGCTCTCGGCGGCCGTCGAGGTCTGGGTCACTTGGACGCCGATCTCGCTGGCGGTGGCGGCGAGTTCCTCGGTGGCGGCGGCGACGGCCTCGACGTTGTGGGCCGTCGTCTCGGCGGCGCGGGTGACCGCCTGCGACTGTGTGCCGGCGTGCTCGGCGTTGCCCGCCATGGTCGCGGCGGCACGCTCCAGCCCGGCGGCGGCCCCGGCGAGGTGCTCGACGAGTCCGCCGATGCTGCCCTGGAACCGCTCGGCGAGCCCGGCCATCTCGGCGCGCTTGCGCGTCGCCGTGTCGGCCTCCAGCCGCTGGTGCTCGTGCCGCAGGCCCTCGGCCTCCCGCATCGTGTCGCTGAAGACCTGCATGCTCGTCCAGATCGCGCCGATCTCGTCGCGTCCCGGCTTGACGGCGGGCAGGGTGTGGTCGCCGCGCGAGAGGCGCTGGATCGAGTCCGAGACCGCCCGCAGCGGCCGGGCGATCTGCCGCTGACCGATGAGCAGGCCGAGGGCGCAGCAGATCACGGTGCCGATCAGGGCGAGGCCGAGCAGGAGGAGGGTGCGCGTCTCGAACAGGGCCTGGGTGTCGGCCTTGATCGCCGCCATCTCGCCCCGGCCCTGCTTCACCAGGGCGTCGATGCTGGCCTGGAAGGCCTTGCGGTTTGCCCGGTTGGCGTCGTTGAACCCGAGCTCCGCGGCCGCCTTGGGGCCGGTCGTGTCGCCCGCGTCCGCGAGGGCGCTGCGGAGGGCGCGGAACGCGTCGGCGTTGCGCACCATCGTCTCGAAGAGCGGCCGCTCGGCCTCGGTCACCCGCGGTGCCCAGTCGGCCCGCAGCGCGTCCATCTCGGCGAGACCCTTGCGGATCCCGGCGGTGTACTTCGCAGCTTCCGCGCGGTCGGCGGAGGCGTAGACGCCGCGCGAGTCCATGGTGACTTCGGCGGCGAGGCGGTTGAAGTTCGCGGCGTCGAGCGCCCGGATCGACGCGCTCTCGACGCTCGTCAGCGAGCGCTCGAAGCTCTTCAGCGTCGCGACGCTGACCCCTGCCACGAGCAGCGTCGTCAGGCTGCAGGCGCCGACGAAGCTCAGGAGTTTTCCGCCGATTTTCATTGCTATCCGACCGTCGAGGCGCGATTGGCGTCAAAATGCCGGTTATTCGTCAAGACGTCGTAAACTGAGCTGATCCGGAATTATTTGTCACGCCTCTGAGCAGGGTCCTGATGAGGAAGGGGCGCGGCGGGCGCCGCGCCCGACCCGATCAGGCCGCCCGGACGGTGTCGAGGAAGCGGCTGACCTCAGCAGTCAGGTGCTCGGATTGCCGGGACAGCTCCGAGGCCGCGTCGAGGACCTGGCCGGCGGCGACGCCGGTCTCCTCGGCCGCGCCGGCGACGCCGGAGATGTTGCTCGTGACCTCGCCGGCGCCGACGGCCGCCTGCGCGACGTTGCGGACGATCTCCTGGGTCGCCGCACCCTGTTCCTCGACCGCGGCGGCGATCGAGGTGGCGACGCCGCTGATCTCGCGGATCCGGTCGGTGATGCCGGCGATCGACGTGACCGCCTGCCCGGTCGAGGCCTGGATCTGCGCGATCTGGCCGGAGATCTCGTGCGTCGCCTTGGCAGTCTGCTCGGCCAGGGCCTTCACCTCGGAGGCGACGACCGCGAAGCCCTTGCCGGCGGCCCCGGCGCGGGCCGCCTCGATGGTGGCGTTGAGGGCCAGCAGGTTGGTCTGGCCGGCGATGTTGGAGATCAACCCGACCACGTCGCCGATCCGCGACACGGAATTGCTCAGTTCCTGGACGAGCGCGCCGGTCTGATCGGCGTCGGAGACGGCCCGCTGCGCCAGATGCGCCGAGCCGTCCACCTGCCGGCCGATCTCCTGCACCGAGGAGCCGAGCTCCTCGGCCGCCGCCGCGACGGTGTTGACGTTGGAGGCGGCCTCCTCGGCGGCCGCCGCGACCGTGTTCGACTGGCTCGAGGTCTGGGACGCCGTCGCCGACATGGTCCGGGCGGTCGCCTGCAGCTCGGTGGCCGACGACGAGACCATGCCGACGATGCCGCCGACCGCGCGATCGAAGCTGTCGGCGAGTTCGATCATGGTCCGGCGCCGCTCGGCCGCGGCGGCCGCGTCGGCGATCCGCTTCATCTCGGCCTCCTCGGCGGCCTTCTTGGCGACCATCGCCTTGATCCCGTCCACGGCACGCCCGACCGCGCCGATCTCGTCGCCGCGGGCGGCCTCCTTGATCTCGGCCTCGATCTCGCCGCGGGCCATGCGCTGCAGCACGGCCACGAGGCGGCCGAGGGGGCGGGTCAGCATGGCGAAGACGAGGAAGGCCAGCAGCCCCGCGATGACGACGCTGGCGACGCTGCCGAGCAGGCTCGCGAGGTAGGCGGCGCCGAAGGAGCGCGCCTGCTCGTCGCTTCGGGCGGCGAGGAGGTCGCGCTCCGCTTTCTCGGCCTCGCCGATCTTGGCGCGCAGGGCGTCCATGGACGCCTTGCCGGCGCCGCTCGCCTCGATCTGCCGGGCCTTGTCGAGGTTCCCCGCCTCGACGAGGGCCATCTCCTTGGCGGCGATATCGTTCGACCATGTCTCCGCCGAGCCGCGCACGGCCTCCAGGCGCGCCTGCTGGGCGGCGTTGTCGGCGGTGAGCGACTTGGCGCTCTCCAGGGACACCTTGAAGGACTTCTGGCCGGCGCGGAGCGGCTCCAGGAATTTCGGATCGCCCGCGATCAGGTAACCGCGCAGGCCGGTCTCCTGATTGACCATCGCCTGCGTGAGGCCGTCGAGGGCGGAGATGACCTGATAGGAGTGCTCCGTGAGATGATTGACCCGCTCGATCGAAGACAGGTGACTGTATCCGACGGCGCTGATCCCCACCGTGACCGCCGCCAGGCTGCCGAATGCGGCAGTCAGCTTCGTTACGATCCGGACATCGTTGATCGAGCGCATAGTCAGTCCCCAGGGCCCCATTCGGGAATTCGGATTTGGTTCCCTGGCGGTTGTGATAAATTATACGCTGTAAATTTTGTCTTACTGCGGGCTGTATCGCCCGGATGAACCCGGTTGAACGGCGGTTGAAAACCTGCTGTCAGCAGTCGAGCGTCGGTGATCGTTCCGCACAGTGCTGTCGTCGGCGAGTACAACCTGAGATAAGAGGCGGCGGGCCGGATTTTGTTGCGGCGCTACGATCCGTGCGCGGCTTCGAGGAAGGTTTGCAGGATGGGAAGACCGGCGCCGCAGCGTATTCGCCCGCGGCGCGGTTCGCGCGGAAGCTGTGATGACCCGCGTAGAGCCGGGCAGACCCCGCGCCGATGCGCGAGCGCCCGCGACGGGATCCGGGCGACGCGGGCACACCGTGAGCGATCGAGCGCGCGGCGACGGCGGCGGAGCCGGCGAGCCCGGCTCCGCCCGGCCGGGTCTCAGGTATCCAGTGCCTCGATGACGAGGTTTCCGTTGGTGTAGACGCAGATCTCGGCGGCGATCGTCATGGCCCGCCGCACGATCGCCTCGGCGTCGAGGTCGCCGTCCTCCAGCGCGCGGGCGGCCGCCAGAGCGTAGTTGCCGCCAGACCCGATGGCCATGACGCCGCTCTCGGGCTCCAGCACGTCGCCCGAGCCCGACAGGAGCAGGCTGACCTCGCGGTCGGCGACCAGCATCATCGCCTCGAGCCGGCGCAGGTAGCGGTCCGTCCGCCAATCCTTGGTGAGTTCCACGCAGGCCCGGGTCAGCTGACCGGGATACTGCTCCAGCTTGGCTTCGAGGCGCTCGAACAGCGTGAACGCGTCCGCGGTGGCGCCGGCGAAGCCGCCGATCACCGCGCCCTTGGCGAGGCGCCGGACCTTGCGGGCGTTCCCCTTCACGATGGTCTGGCCGAGGCTGACCTGACCGTCGCCGCCGATGACGACGCGGCCGCCCTTGCGGACCATCAGGATCGTGGTCGCGTGCATCTGGGGGACGGCGCCCCGGTCGTCGTACCTGAATGCGTCCTGGCTCAAGATTCGGCTCCGCTCTCGATCGCGCCGAGATGGGGAGCTTCGCCGGCCGAGTCCAGCCGGTGCCGGGATCGCGCGCCTACTCGGCGACCGCCTCGGGGCTGCGCACCGGGCCGGCATCCTGCAGGATCGACTGCGCGGCGGCCTCGGCCAGGAGCGCGTAGCCGCGGTCGGCCATGTGCAGGCCGTCGGCGGCGAAGAGCTGCTTGGTCGTCAGCTTACCCTCGCGCACCCAGCCGTGCATCAGGTCGGCCCGGCGGATCACCGGCACGTCGAGCTCGTCGCCGATGCTGCGCACCGCGTCGCGGAAGCGCGAGGCGCCCGGCGTGGATTCGAGCTTCGGGCACCATTGCGGCTCCATCAGCACCACGTCGATGCCGGCGTCCCGGATCCGGCGGATCGCCGACACGGTGGCCTCGCGGAAATGGTCGAGCGACACGCCGCGCAGCGGGTCGTTGCTGCCCGTCTGCCAGATGACGAGCTGGGGCTCGGCCGCGATCACATCGCGGTCGAGGCGCGCCAGCATGTCGTCGACGTGCTCGCCGCCGATGCCGCGGTTGATGACCGCCACGTCCATCCCGTGCAGCTTCTTGCGCAGGTCGATCTGCAGGCGGGCCGGGTAGGCGTTGGCCGGGGTCGACGCGCCCACGCCCTCCGTCGAGGACGACCCGAAGGCGACGATCTTGAGCGGGGCGCCGATGGCGATCTGGCGAGCGACGTGGGGCAGGTCCGGGCTGTCGCCCAGGTCGAAGCCCAGCATGTCCAGGGATTCGGGCAGCAGGTCCGCGTAGGCGAGGACCGCCGTCGGAAGGACCAAGAGGGCGCCCAACAAGCCCAGGCGGCGCAGCATCCTGCGGGCGGGGAAGACAGTGTTCAGCGTCTTGGACACGGGACCGACGGCTCCGGCTCTCGTGAGCGGTAGATACAATCTGACACAGGGCCCTGAAAAGAGCGGTTCCGGGCAGAGTTTGAAAACGCACTGAATTCGTAACGCAAAATTAGGCATGAGTGGGGAGGCGCGCCCTTGCCCGAGGATTCCCGGCAACATCGGCGCGGCGGGTCTACCCCAGCGACGTTGGCGTCGCGGCACCCGCACGCCCGACGCCGAGTCGGCATGAACCATGCAGAACAAACTCCGACGCGTCTCCGAGAGGGCGGCGGAGCGCGCGGTCGGGGCCGCGGCGCGTCCCCCGACCGGCCGCGGGGCTCCGTGAGCCGTCCCATGGTCGACCGCTTGCGCATCGCGATCCTCACGCACTCGACCGACCCGCGCGGCGGCGTGGTCCACGCTCTGGCTCTCGGGGAGGCCCTGGGCAGGCTCGGCCACGAGGCGGTGGTCCACGCGCCCGACCCGACCGGCGGCGGCTTCTTCCGCGCGGCGCAGTGTCCGGTGATCTCGGTCGCGGCCAAGCCGGTCGCGGGACCGGCCGCCGCGCTGGTCGGCGCCCGGATCGCCGACTACCTGGCGCACTTCTCGACGCCAGCCGCCTGCGACTTCGACGTCTTCCACGCCCAGTGCCGGATCAGCGGCAACGCGCTCGCCACCCTGACCCGGCGCCGCCTCATCCCGGGCTTCGTGCGCACGGTCCACCGGATCGACACGTTCACCGATCCGCGGCTCGCGCAGTGGGAGGAGCGGGCGATCCTCGATGCCGGGCGCCTGCTCTGCGTCAGCCGGACCTGGGCGGCGACGCTGGCGGCCGAGTACGGCGCCCGGGCCGACGTGGTCGGCACGGGCGTCGACGGGGCGGCCTTCACGCCCGATCCCGGACCGGAGGACGACGCGCTCCGCCGCCGCCTCGGCCTCGGCGGCGGCCCGGTCTTCCTCAGCGTCGGCGGCTTCGAGGCGCGCAGGAACACGCTGGCGATCATCGAGGCCTTCGCGGCCCTGCGCCGGACCTGCCCCGACGCGCAGCTCGTCGTGGCCGGCGCCGCGCCGCCCCTCGATCAGGTCGGCTACGAGGCCCGGTGCTGCGCCACGCTCGAGCGCGAGGGGCTCGAGGTCGGGCCCGGGCTGCCGGTGATTCGAACCGGCGCCGTGGCGCAGGCGGACATGCCGGGCCTCTACCGCCTCGCCGACACCCTGGTCTCTCCCTCCCTCGCGGAGAGCTACGGCCTGTGCGTTCTGGAGGCGATGGCCAGCGGAACGCCGGTGATCGTGTCGGGCCGGCCGCCCTTCACCGAGTATATCGCCCCCGGCGAAGCCCTGTCGGTGAACCCGGACGACACCGACGCCATCGCGGCCGCCATGCGGGCGAGCCTGGAGCCGAGCCGACGGGCGCGGCTGCGCAATGCCGGCCGGGAGGTCGCCCGGGCGCATGTCTGGGACGCCTGCGCGGCGCGCCACCTGCCGACCTACGCGGAGCTCGCGCCCGGGGACGCGCCGTTGATGGCCGCGGCCACGGGGGCGGCGGCCTGGAACACGCTGCGGGTCCCGCGCGATGCCTGAGATGCGCTTCCATATCCGGTGGCCGGACGGGACCCGCGAGGCCTGCTACTCGCCGTCGCTGGTGATCAAGGACCACCTCGCGGTCGGGCAGGACTACCCGCTCGACGAGTTCGTCGCGCTGACCCGGCTGGCCCTGGGCATCGCCAGCGAGCGCGTCCGCGCCCGCTACGGGTTCCCGTGCGGCCGCGCGCAGGCGCAGCTCGCCCGGATCGAGGAGGGCGCCCGCCGCCAGGAGCCCGGGACGGTCCACGTCGAGGCCTTCGAGGACTGATAAGGGCCCGCGGCATCGCCGTGCGGCGAGGCGACGCGGCGCGGACGAGCAGCGCGCCGGGTTGTCCGCAGGACCCACGGCGCGCGGAGGCCCAGGCGATGATGACCCGGATTGTGGCAGTGCTGGTGCTGGCCGCGTCGCCCGCGGCGGCGCAGACGCGGCCGTCCACCACGGCGATGACCTGCCAGCAGACGATCCGCCTCATCCAGGCCCGCGGAGCGCTCGTCCTCGGGACCGGCGGCATGACCTACGATCGGTTCGTCCGCGACCGCTCGTTCTGCGAGCCCACCGAGATCGCGCGGCGCGCCTTTCGGCCGACCCGCGACAACCCGAGCTGCCTGATCGGGTACACCTGCTACGAGCCCGGACGCGGCGACTGGTTGGGTGTGGACGACTAGCACCGTTCCCGATCGCGCTGCCGCGTTTCTCGAGCGTGGAAGAGGGGGGTTAAGTGCGGGACGCCGGCGGAGCGAGCGCGCCGCGTCAGCCGGCGTCCGGGACTGCCCGACCGGGTTCGAGGGCGACGATCACCCGACGATCCCCGGCCCGGCGGGTGAAGCCCGTGGCGTCGAGGTGCTCCAGCAGCGGGATCGAGAACTTGCGTGAGATTCCCAGGGTCGCGCCGGCCTCGCGGGCCAGGAATCCGGTCTCCGCCGTCCGCGCCGTCGGGAAAGCGTCGATCAGGCGGCTCTTGGCGGTGGCCACCGCTTCCCGGTGGAACAGCACGGCGCGGCGCTGCACCCGGTCGACGGCGCGGATCACCGTGCCGGCTCCCACGAGGTAGGTCAGCGCCTCGCGGCGGCGCACGTCCCGGCCGATGGCCTCGGCCTCGTCGGGCGGGCTGAGGCCGGCGCGGCGGAAGACCTGCTCCAGCCGGCGGGCGGCCTCGCTCTCGTTCCGCGCGGGGTCGAACTCGGCCCGTCGCCACAGGGCGCCCGCCTGGGCGACGCCGCCGGCGGCCGCGAGGTCGCGCAGGACCGCGCCGGTCACCGCCTCGGGCAGCGCCAGGGCGCGGGACAGGCGCTCCAGGGCGATGCCGTGCTCCATCGGGTAGTCGCGGTGATGGTGGGCCAGGGCGGCCAGCGTGCCGGTGCGCAGCGCCTCGAAGGCCGCAGCCCCGACGAAGCGGTCGCCGATCGCGCGGGCACCGTCTTCGGAGAGCGCCTGCCGGGCGCGGTCCGGCGCGATACCGGCGATCCGGGCGAGCTCGTTGAGCGGTGCCCCGGCCGCGCCGAGCTGCCCGAGGCGGACCGTGATCGCCTCGGCGGGACCGCCCGCCGCCAGGGCGGCGAGGTCGGCCATGACCCGGGGATCGTGGCGCCGGCGGCGGCGGCTCGCCGGGTCGAGGATCCGGCCGCCCGCCACCGTGACGGAGGGCGAATCGAGCCGCAGCACGAAGGGCTCCCGCGCCGGCACCGCCACCGGCTCGCCGAGGTGGAGCTGCGCCTGGGTACTGGCGCCCGGCTCCAGGGCGTCGCGGTCGAGCAGCCGCAGCCGCGCCTCGACCTCGGTGGTGCCGAAGAGCAGGCGGCAGGCCGTGCCGCCCGCCAGGGCGTCCGGCAGGCTCGCGGCCGCGGTGATCGCCACGTCGAGCCACGGGCTCTGCGCGAGCAGGCCCGGTAGCGACAGCGCCTGCCCGCGGGCGATCTGGTCGAGGTCGATCCCGCGCAGGGCGACCGCCGTGCGGCGCCCCGGCTCGGCGCGCTCGACCGCGCGCCCGTGGATCTGCAGGCCGCGCACCGTGGCGGTGCGGCCGCCGGGGGCGATCTCGACGGTGTCGCCGACCGTGAGCGGCCCGCGTCGCAGCGTCCCGGTCACGACGGTGCCGAAGCCCGGCCGGGAGAAGACCCGGTCGACCGGAAGGTAGGGGAAGCCGTCGTCGCGGACCGGTTCCGTCTCTGCCACCAGCGCCGAGAGGGCGGCGGCGAGCTCAGGCAGGCCGTCGCCCGTCACGGTCGAGGTGGCGATGACCGGGCCGGCCTCGATACCGGCCCGGGCGGCCGCTGCGGATATCTCGGCGGCGCGCGCGGCCACGGTCTCGGGCGTCGCGAGGTCCGCCTTGGTCAGCGCCAGGACACCGCGGCGCACGCCGATGAGGGCGGCGATCTCGAGATGCTCCACCGTCTGCGGCTTGATGCCCTCGTGGGCGTCGACCGCCAGCAGAACGGCCCGCATGCCGGTGGCGCCGGAGATCATGGCGCGGACGAACCGCTCGTGGCCCGGCAGGTCGACGAGGTCGATCTCGCCCTGCGCGGCGGTCAGCAGCGCGAAGCCCGGCACGATGGACACGCCGCGGGCGCGCTCTTCCTTGAGCCGGTCGGTCTCGACGCCGGTGAGCGCGCGGACGAGCGCCGTCTTGCCGTGATCGACGTGCCCGATCACGCCGACGAGGAGTGTCTTCAAAGCAGCCACCGACCGCATGTTCTCCGCGGTGCCGCCGTCCACAAGGGGCGCACCGCTCGCTCGAAGGGGAATCCGCCGCGCCGGCGCGTCGCGGCGCCGTGTGCGCCTCCGGGCGGTCGGGGCCGGGGCTGCGAGGCAGATGGATTGTGGACAATTTGTCTTGCCACGCCGTGCCGTTTTGGGAAAGCGCGATTTTAACGCAGCGCAGCATCCATCCGCCGCGGGCGACCGGTCCCGTCCCAGCTTGACGACGGCGGCGCCGCCGCCTTTGCTGCCGCGGGTGCGTCGGACGGTCACGCCCCGATGCCGGTTCCGCGAGATGCGACGCAGGATGCGATGCAACCGGAGCCCATCCCTGGCTCGTTAGCCGGGGCAGGCGACGAAGAGGAGCGTATGAGCGACACCGATAGCCACGCCGCGGCGGAGCCCCGCGAGGTCGAGCTGAAGCTCGACTGCGCCGGGCCGGATCTGACGGCGCTCGCGTCCCATCCCCGGTTGAAGGACGCGTCGGCGACCGAGCCCGAATCCCTGGTGACGACCTACTACGACACGCCCGATCGCGCGCTCCGGAAGACCGGCCTGACCCTGCGCGTCCGCGCCAAGGGCGACCGCCATATCCAGACCGTGAAGGCCGGGAGCGGCGGCGTCGGCCTGTTCGACCGGGCCGAGTGGGAGAGCGAGATCGCCGGGGAGGCGCCGGAGCCCGCGGCCTGGGCCGACACGGCCGCCGGGCCGGTCCTGCGCGAGGCCGACGCGCCGCTGGAGCGGCTGTTCGCCACCGTGGTGCAGCGCCGGGAGGTCCCGGTCGCGCAGGGCGAGTCCCGCGTGCTCGTGACCCTCGACGAGGGCCGTGTCGAGACCGGCTCGGGCGTCGCGCCGCTCTGCGAGGTCGAGCTGGAACTCCAGTCCGGCGATCCGGCCGACCTGTTCGCGCTGGCGCGGGAGCTGGCCGAGACCGTGCCGCTGCGCCTCGGCGTGAAAGCCAAGAGCGCGGTCGGCTACGCGCTCCTCGACGGGATCGAGCCCGGCGTCGTGAAGGCCGAGCCCGTGGAACTGCCCGAGGGCGCGAGCGCCGGGGAGGTCTTCCGCCGGGTGGCGCGCGCCTGCCTGCGCCACATGCGCCTCAACGAGACCGCCTTCCTGGAAGGCGGCCGCCCGCCCGAGGCGCTCCACCAGATCCGCGTCTCCCTGCGCCGCCTGCGCTCGGCGCTGTCGCTGTTCGGGCCCATGCTGGAGAGCGATCCCCGGGCGGCCGGCTTCAACGACGAGATCAAGCGCGTCACCGAGCCCTTCGGCCACGCCCGCAACCTCGACGTATTCCTGAGCGACACGCTGCCGGATCTCGCGGAACAGCGCCCCGACGAGCCCGGCCTGGACGCCCTGCGCGCGCGCGCCGAGGCGGAGCGCGCCACCGCGTACGACGCGGTCTCGGAGACCCTCGAGAGCCCGCAATGGCGCGCGCTCGTCATCGACTTCGCCGGCTGGGTCGAGGCGGGCTCCTGGGCCGCCGGCCCCGACGCGGCCGTCGACGGGCGCCACTTCGCCGCGCAGGTGCTGGACAAGGCGCGCGCGCGCCTCAAGAAGCGCGGGCGCGGCCTCCGGCACCTCGATCCGCACACGCGGCACCGGGCGCGGATCGCCGCCAAGAAGCTCCGCTACGGCGCGGAGTTCTTCGCCGGTCTCTACCGGAAGAAGAAGGCGGTCCGCCGGCAGGAGAAGTTCGGCGCCGCGCTCTCCGACCTGCAGGACCATCTCGGCGCGCTCAACGACCTTGAGACGGCCCGGTCGATGACCGAGAGCCTGTCGGGACCGCCGATGCCGGGTCCCGACGATCCGGGGGCACAGAAATTGCTCGACGCGGCCGCGGACGCACGGTCCGAGCTCCTCGACGTCAAGCCCTTCTGGCGCTGAGGCTTCTCGCGCCGCCGGCCCGGTCGGAACCCGGCCGGTGCGGCGGCGTTCGCCGGACGCGGATCGGCCCGTCCGGGGCAGGGAGCGCGGATGGCCCACGCCTACAGGTTCGGCATTGAGGAGGAGTTCTTCCTGGCCGATGCGCGCACGCGCGGCACGCCGCGGGCCGGCCTCCGGGCCTTCCATGCCGCCGTGCGGGCCCGCCTCGACGACGCCGAGCGTGAGCAGCTCCAGTGCCAGGTTGAGGTGGCCTCGCCGCCGACCGCCGATCTCGCCGAGGCGCGGGGGCACCTCGCGGATTTGCGCGGCAGCCTCGCGGCGATCGGCGCCGAGCGCGGGATCCTGACCTTCGCCGCGGGCACGCATCCGATCGCCCGGTGGCGCGACCAGCGCCCCACCGACAAGGCCCGCTACCACGGGATCATGGCCGACCTCCGGATGCTCGGCCGGCGCAACCTCGTCTGCGGCCTTCACGTCCACGTGGAGGTCCCGGACCCCGAGGCGCGGATCGGGCTGATCAACCGGCTGCTGCCCTACCTGCCGGTCTTGCTCGCGCTCTCCACCGGCTCGCCGTTCTGGCAGGGGCAGCAGACCGGCCTCGCCGGCTACCGGATGCGCGCCTACGCCGAGCTGCCGCGCACGGGCGTGCCCGAGCTGTTCGCCGATGCCGACGACTACGCCCGCTACGTCGACGTGATGACCCGCTCGGGCGCCATCGCGGATGCCAGCTATCTCTGGTGGCACGTGCGCGCGTCGCTGAAATATCCGACTCTCGAACTGCGGGTCGCCGACAGCTGCACGCGCCTCGACGACGCGCTGTGCATCGCCGCGCTGTTCCGGTGCCTCGTGCGCCGGGTGGTCCGGGACAAGCGGCTCAATGCCGGCCTGACCGCCGCCTCCCGCGGCTTCGTCATGGAGAATCTCTGGCGGGCCCAGTGCGACGGCGTGCGCGCGACGCTCATCGACGAGGCGCAGGTCCGGACGGTGCCGGTCTCCGCGCTGGTCGAGACCCTCCTCGCCGACATCGCCGAGGATGCCGAGACGCTGGGCTGCGCCGCCGCCTGCGGGCACGCGGCGCGGATCGTGGCGGAGGGGACGAGCGCCGACCGGCAGATGGGCGTGTTCGCGGCCGCGCGCCGGTCGGGCGCGCGGGAGCGCGCGGCTCTGTCGGCGGTGGTCGATCATCTCGCGGCGGATACCGCCGCCGGCTCGAGGTCCGGGCCTGGGGGGCACCCGAACATCGCTCCGGCGGCGTGACGACGGGCGCGGAACCGGCTGAGGGGGGATCGTCGAGGCCGCGTTCCGTCGGCCGCGCTCGAGGACGCGGTCGGCCGTATGAGTCGCATGGCCATGTTGCCGAAGGATGTCTGGCCGCCGGTACCGCGCGCCTTTATGGCCGGTCGCGCGGCGACGGGTTCCCTCCGTGCCGTCCTCTGCTATCCCTCGCGTTCCAGCAGCCACCCCGACTCCGCGGCCGACCCTCCGGAATGAGCCTCCTGCGCGACCTCTTCGGCCATGTCGGCCGTACCATGACGGCCTATGCCGGCGACAAGGCGTTGATGCTCGCGGCGGTCTCGGCCGCCGCCAACGTCATCGTGGCCGACGGTGAGGTCGCGGGCCCCGAATTCGACGCCGCCCTGCACGGCCTGAAGGCCGACCCGGTCCTGATGAAGGGCTACGACGCGCTGATGCTGGAGACGGAGCTCTACGAGGGCATCGCCCGGGCCCGCACCCGCCTCGGCCGGGCCGAGAACCTGCGCCACGTCGCGGCGGTCGCCGAGCGGCCCGCGGCCCAGCGCGAGAACGTCTTCCTGATCGCCGCGGACGTCGCCGACCAGGACGGGATCAGCAACATCGAGGCGGGCGCTCTCGGCGAGATCGCCGTCGCCCTCCGGGTCGACGCGATCGCGCTGCTGCGCGCCAACCCGGTGCGGCGCCCGCTGGCCTGACCGGCCCGGTTGGCACCGCGGTTGCTCTCGGGTGCGCGTGGTGGGAGGGCTGCCAACTCGGTCGCGCCCGCCTATAACGTCAGCGTCGCACGGCGACCCGCCGTGAAAGGAACCGGCATGGCCGAGATGAGCCTCAGCAAGACCCACAACCTGCGCGCCGACGGAGCGCGCCTCTGGGCGACGATCCTGGAGACCGCGGAATTCGGCGGCACGCCGGCCGGCGGCATCAACCGCCTGACGCTCTCGGCCGAGGACGGCCAGGTCCGCGACTGGTTCCGCGAGGCCTGCGAGGCGGCCGGGCTCACCGTGTCGGTCGACGCGCTCGGCACGCAGTACGCCCTGCGGCCGGGCCGCGACATGGGCCGCAAGCCGATCGCCTTCGGCTCGCACCTCGACACCCAGCCGACCGGCGGCAAGTTCGACGGGGTCCTCGGCGTGCTGGCGGGGCTCGAGGTGATGCGCAGCCTGAACGATGCCGGCATCGAGACCGAGGCGCCGCTCCTCGTGGTCAACTGGACCA
The DNA here is from genome assembly GCF_900116245.1 of Methylobacterium sp. yr668. Classification (NCBI taxonomy): domain Bacteria; kingdom Pseudomonadati; phylum Pseudomonadota; class Alphaproteobacteria; order Hyphomicrobiales; family Methylobacteriaceae; genus Methylobacterium; species Methylobacterium sp. yr668. Next base: position 138,523 of record NZ_FOZY01000010.1, read on the forward strand.
ACGAGGAGGGCTCGCGCTTCGCCCCCGCCATGATGGCCTCGGCGGCCTACGCGGGCGACTTCACCACGGACGAGATCCTGGCCAAGCGCGACGCCGCCGGCACCACGGTGGCGGAGGCCCTCGACGCCATCGGCTACCGCGGGGTGGAGGCCGTCGGCACGCGGGAGATCGGCGCCTTCGTCGAACTGCACATCGAGCAGGGGCCCATCCTGGAGGCCGAGGGCAAGACCATCGGCGTGGTCGAGGGCGGCCAGGGCATCATGTGGTTCGACGGCGTGATCACCGGCTTCGAGAGCCACGCCGGGACGACGCCGATGCCGCGCCGCCGCGACGCGCTGCTCGCGCTCTCGGAATTCGCCCTGGCCGCCGAGCGAATCGCGCTGGGCCACGCGCCGTCCGCGGTGGCGACGATCGGCGAGGCCGCGATCCTGGCGCCCTCCCGCAACGTCGTGCCGGGCCGGGTCGCGTTCACGGTGGACGTGCGCGATCCGCGCTCCGAGACCCTCGACGCGATGGAGGCGGCGCTCGGCGAGGCGGCCGCCGAGATCGCGGCGCGGCGCCATCTGGAGATCGCGCTGACCCGGATCTGGCGGAAGGAGCCGGTGCCGTTCGACCCCGCGATCGTGGCGGCGATCGACGCGTCCGCCGAGAGCCTGGGGCATCCGCGCCGCCGGATCATCTCGGGCGCCGGCCACGACGCCTGCAACCTCGCCGCGAAGGTCCCGGCGGCGATGATCTTCGTGCCGTGCAAGGACGGCGTCAGCCACAACGAGTCGGAATCCGCCACGCAGGCCGACTGCGCCGCCGGCGCCGACGTCCTGCTGCAGACGGTGCTCCGCCTCGCCAACGCGCCGCGCGCCTGAGGCTTCCCGCCGGGATGGCGCCCGTCGTCCCGGCGCCGGGCACGCCGCACCGCCCGCGCGGAGGTGTACCGCGGCGGAAAATCCCGTAAGGACCGCTCCATGAGCGCGCGATCCTACCGCGACGCCAGGAGCCGGCCGCTCGTCGCGGTCACCGGCATCGGCGTCGTCTCCTCCCTCGGTCAGGGACAGGCCGACACGTGGGCGGCCATGACCGAGGGCCGGTCGGGCATCCACGCGATCGCGCGGTTCCCGACCGACACGCTGCGCACCCGCATCGCCGGGACGGTGGACTTCCTCGACACCGATCCGCTCGTCGCGCCGCTCCTGTCCGAGCGGTTCGCCGCCGTCGCCGCCGAGGAGGCGGTGGCGCAGGCCGGGATCGGCGCCAGGGGCGATTTCCCGGGCGCCCTGTTCATCGCGGTCCCGCCGGTCGAGATGGAGTGGCCGCAGCGGCAGGCCCTGGCCGAGGCCGCGGGCGGCGACGGCCCGGTCGACTACGCCGGCCTCCTGCGGGCGGCGGCGACGCGCCGCTTCGATCCCTGGCACGACCTGTTCATCTTCGGCACGGTCGCCGATCGCATCGCCGACCGCTTCGGCACGAAGGGCTCGCCGATCTCGCTCTCGACCGCCTGCTCGTCGGGGGCCACGGCGATCCAGCTCGGCGTCGAGGCGATCCGGCGCGGCGAGACCGCGGCGGCGCTCTGCATCGGCACGGACGGCTCGGTGAACCCGGAATCGCTGATCCGCTTCTCGCTGCTGTCGGCGCTCTCGACCCGCAACGACGACCCCGCGACCGCCTCGAAGCCGTTCTCGAAGGACCGGGACGGGTTCGTCATGGGCGAGGGCGCGGCCGCCCTGGTGCTCGAGGACGCCGAGGCCGCCGTCGCGCGCGGCGCCGCGATCCTCGGCTACGTCCTCGGCTGCGGCGAGAAGGGCGACGGCTTCCACCGCACCCGGTCCAGCCCCGACGGCGCGCCGATCATCGCGGCGATCCGGGCGAGCCTGGACGATGCCGGTGTGGCGGCCGAGGCGATCGACACGGTGAACGCGCACGGCACCTCGACGCCGGAGAACGACAAGATGGAGGCCCTGGGCCTCGCGGCCGTGTTCGGCGACCGCGCGACCGCGCTGCCGGTCACCTCCAACAAGTCGATGATCGGCCACACCCTCACGGCGGCCGGCGCCATCGAGGCGGCGGTCTCGCTGCTGACCATCCGCCACGGCCGCATCCCGCCGACCATCAACCACCGCGTGCCGGACCCGACCATCGCCCTCGACATCGTGGAGACCGCCCGCGACCTGCCGGTGCGGACCGTGCTGTCGAACTCGTTCGGCTTCGGCGGCCAGAACACCTGCCTGGTCCTCGGCGCGGAGCCCGCGTGAGCGCCGCCGACACCCCGTGCCGGGTCCTCGTGACCGGCGGCGCGTCCGGCATCGGCGCCGCGATCGTCCGCGCGCTGGCGGGATCCGGCCTCGGCGTCGACTTCACCTACCGCGCCTCGGCCGAGGCCGCGCAGGCGCTGCTGGCCGAGCTGCGGACGACCTACCCGGACCGGTCTTTCGCGGCCCATCCCGTCGACCTCGCCGACCGGGCCGCGCTGGACACCTTCTGCGAGACCGCCGAGGCCGCCGGCTATTACGGCCTCGTCCACAATGCCGGCCAGTCCTGCGACGCCCTCGCGGCGATGCTCGATCAGGAGCGCGCCGAGGCCGCCATGCAGGTCAACTTCTTCTCGCTGACGCGCCTCGCCAAGGCGCTCGTGCGGGAGATGACCCAGGCGCGCGCGGGCCGCATCGTGGCGGTCGGCTCGGTCGCCGCCCTGCGGGCGAATGCCGGCAACGCCGCCTACGCGGCGACCAAGGGCGCGCTCATCGCCTATTGCCGCACCCTGGCGATCGAGACCGCCAAGCGCGGCGTGACCGTCAATGTGATCGCCCCGGGCTTCGTCGACACCGCCATGATGGAGCGCTACGCCGCCTACCGCGACGGGATGGAGCGCCAGATTCCCGCCGGCCGCTTCGGGCGGCCCGAGGATGTCGCGGCGCTAGCGGCCTTCCTGATGGGCGAGGGGGCATCCTACATCACCGGGACCGTGCTGCCCGTCGATGGCGGCCTGACCGCCATGATGGGTGTCCACCGGACCTGACGGTGGCGCCGCCGAACCGGACGATTCTGCCGATGCGCGCCAGCCTCGCCCTCACCGCCGCCCTCTGCGGCGCGGCTCTCCTGGCCCCGGGCCATGCCCGGGCGGAGCCGCAGGTCTACCGGATCTCCGGCCTGCCGCCGGGCGAGCCGCTCAGCGTCCGCGCCGAGCCGGACCCGTCCGCCGAGCAGATCGGCGAGATCCGCAGCCGCGCCCTGGTCTTCGGCTGCACCAACGACACGCCGAGCCGCACCACGTGGTGCCGGGTAAAGGCCGGACGCGCCCTCGGATGGGCGCGGCGGCGCTACCTGGCGCCGGAGTGACGAGAGACACGATGCGAGCCCTCCAACTGTTCGGCGACCGCGACCTGCGCCTCACCGAGATCGAGCCGCCGCCCGCGCCCGGCGCCGGCGAGGTCCGGATCCGCATCCGCGCGGTCGGCCTCAACTTCATCGACGTCTGGGGCTTCCGCGGCATGGCCTTCGCCAAGCGGAAGATGCCGCTGATCGTCGGCGCGGAGGCGGCCGGGACCGTCGAGTCGGTCGGGGCGGGCGTCACCGGCCTCGTCGCGGGCGACCGGGTCGTGCCGTACGGCGCCATGACCTGCGGCAAGTGCAAGGCCTGCCGCGAGGGGCGCGACAACCTCTGCGAGGACGTGTCCGGCGTGATGGGCTTCCATCTCGACGGCTTCGCCCGGGAGCTGGTGACCATGCCGGCCCGCCTCGTCGTGAAGGTGCCGGATGGCGTCAGCGACACCGACGCCGCCTGCGCGGGCATCGCCTTCGGCACGGTCCAGCACATGCTGTTCGACAACGCGCGCCTTGAGCCCGGCGAGAGCGTGCTGGTCCATGCCGGCGGCTCCGGGATCGGGACCGCAGCAATCCGCATGGCCAAGGCGATCGGCTGCACCGTCTACACGACGGTCGGCGACGACGAGAAGGGTCGCAAGGCCGCCGAGCTCGGCGCCGATCACGTCATCAACTACCGCACCGAGCGCTTCGAGGGCGAGGTCCGCCGGCTCACGAAGCGCAAGGGCGTCGACGTGGTGTTCGAGCATGTCGGCGCCGATACCTGGAACGGCTCCCTGCTCTGCCTGAAGCGCGGCGGCCGACTCGTGACCTGCGGATCGACCTCGGGCGTCTCGGCGACCATGAACCTGATGCAGCTGTTCCAGCAGCAGTACCGCATCACCGGCTCGTTCGGCTGCTCGCTCGCGAATATCGGGCAGGCCCTCGCCAAGATGGAAGCGGGCATTCGACCGGTGGTGGATACCGTGTACCCGCTGGCGGATTTCGCGCAGGGTCTGGAGCGCCTCGAATCGCGCCGGGTGTTCGGCAAGATCCTCGTCAGCCTGTAGCGCCGGCAGCGGCGCACCCGCCCGGCGCCGCACCGTCACCGGGTGCGGTGATCCGCATTTCGCGCTGCGGGAGACTTGTCGTAAACGTCGCTGTACGGGTGCGCTGGGGGGCCGCCCGGACCGTATCCTGGAATCGACTGTGCTGCGTCTCGCCCTCCTGCTCAAACGGTCGTACCCGCGCCTCGCGGGCTTCGCGATGATCCCGGTGATCCGCGCCCTGGTGCTGCTGGCCCGGATCCTCGGGCCGGTCCGGTCCACGGCACTCGGCGCCGCGCTCCTGCGAACCCTGGGACCGCTCCTGCCGGCGCACCGCACGGCGATGGCGAACCTCCGGGCGGCCTTCCCCGAAATGTCGGAGGCGGAGCGGAAGCGGATCGCCCTGGAGGCCTGGGACAATCTCGGCCGGACGGGGGCCGAGTACGCCCATCTCGATAGCCTGTTCGATTACGATCCCGCCGCCACCGGCGACTTGCGGACGGAGGTCGCCGGGATCGAGCACTTCTACGCCCTGCGGGACGACGGCCGGCCCGGTCTGATCTTCTCGGCGCATCTGGCGAACTGGGAATTGCCGGCGATCTGCGCGGCCCGTTTCGGCCTGGACGCCACCGCAGTGTTCCGGCCGCCGAACAACCCCGCCGCCGCGCGCCTCGTCCAAGAGGTCCGCCGCCGGACGATGGGCGGGCTCGCCGCCTCCACGCCGGGCGCCGTTTTCGCCATGCGCGACGTGGTCGAGACCGGCGGCCACCTGGGTCAACTGATCGACCAGCACTTCACCCGCGGCGTCGTGGTGGAGTTCCTCGGCCGGCCATGCCTCGCCAACCCCCTCTTGGCCAAGCTCGCCCGCCACTACGACTGCCCGGTGCACGGCGTGCGCGTCGTGCGCCTGCCGGAGGGCCGCTTCCGCCTCGAGCTGACGCCGCCCCTGGACCTGCCCAGGGCGGCCGACGGGACCATCGACGTCGCCGGCGCCATGCAGGCGATGACGGCCGTGGTCGAGGGCTGGGTACGGGAGAATCCCGGCCAGTGGCTGTGGATGCATCGCCGCTGGCGGCCCGACATGCTGCCCAAGCCGAGAGTGGCGCCGGCGCCACTTCAACCGACAGTAGAGATCTCTCAAGCCAACGTGATTTCACCTTCGGCCTCGCAGACGGTCTGATGGATCGATGACGCCCCGGCACCGCGCCCCGACCCGCGACCGCCGCGCGCTGCGCGCCGCGCTGCTTGCCTGCGCGACGCTGGCCGCGATGCCGGCGCGGGCCGAGCCCGTCCGCGCCGTGGTCGAGCTCTTCACCAGCCAGGGCTGCGGCGCCTGCCGCTCCGCCGACCCGGTCCTGCGCGACCTCGCCCACAAGCCCGGCGTCATCGCCCTGACCCTGCCGGTGACCTACTGGGACTATCTCGGCTGGAAGGACACGCTCGCGCTGCGGCCGCTGACCGAGCGCCAGCGCGCCTACGCGCGGGGCCGCGGGGCCCGACAGGTGTTCACCCCCCAGGTCGTGGTCGACGGCAACGGCTTCGCCGTCGGGTCCGACCGGCCGGCCCTGGAGCGCCTGATCCGCGATGCCTGCCAGCACGGCGGGCTGCCGGTGCCGGTGCGCGGGGAGACCAACGGCGACCGGATCCTGGTGGAGGTCGGGGCGGCCCCGGAGGCCAAGACCGAGATCCGCGGCGACGTCTGGCTGGTGCCCGTGCTCCGCAGCCGCGCCATCGCGATCCAGTCCGGGGAGAACGGCGGCCGGACGGCGACCTACGTCAACGTCGTCCGCGGCATGCAGCGGCTCGGTCCCTGGACGGGCCAGCCGACCCGCTTCGAGGTGCCCGACACCCAGGCCCGCGTCGCCGACGCGGACAGCTGGGTCGTCCTGCTCCAGGGCGCGGCCGACGGCAAGCCGGGCCGCATCTTCGGGGCCGCCAAGGGACCGGGGCTCTAGGCGCGGGGTCGCGCGCTGCTACTCCAGCGAGATCGGGTCGATCTGCCGGCGGCCCTCGCGCCGGTGGCGCGCCCGGGACGCGTCGGCGAGCGACGACAGGCGAGCGTCGAGGCGCTCGGACAGGCGGCCCACCAGCCCGATCAGCCCGTCGATCATCCGGCTGACGCCTGCGACCGTCCCGGTCACGGCTCCGACGATCCCGTTCTCGATGGCACGACCGATTCGGCGAACACGCTGCATGACGACTGTCTCTGGGTGGGCGGCGCCGGCGGCGCCCCGATCCGCGGCAGGTAGGGCGGGCGCCCCGGCCCGTGATGCGGCCGAAAGCGGCGCGAGTCCGCGCCGCGGGAGCGGAACCTTCGTGCGTCGCGGCCGGAGCGCTCGAACCGGCGGGTCGGCAGGCTCGTTGCATGGGTGAGCCGCCCGCCGTCCCGCGCGGGCGCCCGAGATCGAGGGTCGGCCATGCGGCGACGTCCGTTCCTGTCCGGGATGTTCGCCGCCCTGTCGCTGGCCGGACGCCCCGCCCGCGCGGCGGATACGGGCGTCGACCTCCTCCTCGTCCTCGCGGTGGACGTGTCGCTCAGCATCAGCGAGGCCCGGTTCGACCTCGAGCGCCGCGGCTACGCCGAGGCCTTCGGCGACCCGCGCGTGCTGCGCGCCATCGGCGACGGCCCGACCGGGCGCATCGGCGTCGCCCTGTTCGACTGGGCCGGACCCGGCGAGCAGCAGGTCGCGGTCGACTGGATGGTGATCGCCTCGGCGCAGGACGCGGCCGCCTTCGCGGCGCGCCTCCGCGCGGTGCCGCGCCCGTTCTACGGACGCACCGCCATCGGCTCGGCGATCGGTTTCGCTGCCGACCTTCTGGCCCGCGCGCCGTTCCGCGCCGAGCGCCGGGTTATCGACATCTCCGGTGACGGCACCGGCAATGCCGGGCGGCCCATCGCCGAGGCCCGGGACGCCGCCGTCGCGGCCGGCATCACGGTCAACGGCATCGTCATCCTCACCGAACCCGAGGGGATGCCGGCCTTCCTGAAAGAGCATACCAATCCGGCGGGCGGCCTGGCCGCGTATTACCGGAGCGTCGTGATCGGCGGGGAGGGCGCCTTCGTGATGACCGCCGAGAGCTTCGCGGCCTTCGGCCGCTCGCTCATCGCGAAGCTCGTGCGCGAGATCTCCTGACCGTCACCCGGATCCCAGAGGACCGACCATCGATGCGCCTTGCCGTCCTCCAGTTCACGCACGAGACCGTCACGTTCCTACCGAACGACACGACCCGGGACGACTTCATCTATCCCGGCTCACCGGCCGCCGGGGCCGCGCTGCTCGCCACCGATCCCAAGGGCTACATGGGCGGCTTCGTGCAGGTGGCGCGGGAGTACGACGGCGTCGAGTTCGTGGGGATCACCTCGCCGCTCTGGCCGCGCACCGGCACCGCCTCGGGCTGGATCACCGCCGACGCCTACGCGCATTTCCTCGGGCAGATGGTGGCGGAGCTGCGGGCGCAGGGCCCGTTCGACGGGGTCTATCTCGCCCTGCACGGCGCGATGGCGGTGCGCGACGTCCCCAGGCCGGAGGCCGACATCGCCCGCCAGGTGCGCGCCGCGGTGGGCGAGGGGGCGATCCTGGTCGGGACCTTCGACCTGCACGGCAACGAGGACGCCGCCTTCCTCGACCACGCCGACATGGCTTTCGCGGTGAAGTACTTCCCGCATTACGACGGCCACCTGCAGGGGCAGCGGGCCGCCCGGATGCTGGTGCGCGCCGTGCGCGGCGACTTCCGGCCGGCGCACCGGACCCTCAAGGTGCCGATCCTCTCGCCGACCGTCGTTCAGTGGACCGGCGCCGCACCATGGTCCGACCTCGTGCAGCGGGCCCTCGTCTGGGAGGCGCGCGAGCCGGACGTGTACGTGAACGTCTTCTTCGGCTTCCCTTGGGGCGACGCCCCGGACGGCGGGATGACCGTGCAGGCGATCACCGACGACGACCCGGCCCTCGCCGAGCGGGTGGCGCGGGACGTCGCGGATTTCGCGTGGCGGCAGCGGCGCGCGCTGCTCGAGACGACGCGGATCCACACGATCGCCGACGGCGTGCGCCTCGCGCGGGCGGCGGTGGCGGAGGGGGCCGCCCCGGTCGTCCTCGCCGACCACAGCGACCGGTCGGGCCGGGCGACCTGGCTGCTGCGCGAGATCCTCCGGCAGGGCCTCGCCCGCACCCTGGTCGCCACGGTGGCGTCGCCCGACATCGCGGCGGGGTCCCTCGCGGCCGGCGACCCGTTCGACGCGCCGGTCGGCGGTGGCGGCGACCCGTCGGCGGGTGACCCGGTGCAGATCACCGGGACCGTGCTGCGCGTCGTCGCGGCGCCGGAGCCCGGCGTCGCCGGCAGCGGCGGCGGAGGCACCTGGATCTGCGTCGCGTTCGGGGCCGGCAACGTCCTCGTGCTGAGCCCGCAGCTCGCGCAGATCGTCGAGCCCGACGAGCTGTGGCGGCTCGGCCTGGACCCGGCGGATTTCGACGTCGTGGCGATCAAGTCGCGGGTGCATTTCCGGCGCGGCTTCGACGACAGCGGCTACGCCCGCACGATCCTGCTGGTGGAGCCGCCGGAGCCGTTCCTCGGCACGGTGCGCCTCGATCACCTCGCCTACGCGCAGATGCGGGCCGCCGACTTCTTCCCCTACGGCGACCCGCCCGGGCCCGTCCCGTCCGACCCATGACCGGTCCGGCGGGGACGACAGGTGGCGGCCGCCGTCACCCGCCGGTGCTCGCCCCGCACGTGCGAGGGCGCTAGGTTCATCCCGCACGCGCTCGGTGAGGCGCGGCGAGGGAGAGACGGGATGCGGATTCCGGCCGACAGGCTGACCGCCTACGTGCGGCACATCTTCGTGCGCGAGGGATGCGCCGAGCCGGAGGCCGAGCGCATCGGCCGCTTCCTGGTGGCGGCGAACCTCACCGGCCACGACAGCCACGGCGTGGTCCGCGTCACCCGCTACGTCGAGTGGCTGCGCGCCGGCGAGGTCGAGGCCGGCCGCACGCCCGAGATCGTGACCGACGCGCCGAACTTCGCCCTCGTCGACGCCCATTACGGGTTCGGGCAGACGGCCGGCCCCGTCGCCGTCGATCTCGGGATCGCCAAGGCGCGGGCGAACGGCGTCGCGATCATCGCCCTGCGGCACGCCGGGCATATCGGCCGGATCGGCGAGTGGGCCGAGCGGGCGGCGGCGGCGGGGCTCGTCTCGGTCCATTTCGTCAACGTGGCGGGCAGCCTCCTCGTGGCGCCGTTCGGCTCCGTGGAGCGCCGCTTCTCGACGGCGCCCTTCGCGGCCGGCTTCCCGGTCCCAGGAGGCGACCCGATCATCCTCGACTTCGCCACCTCGCTGGTCGCCGAGGGCAAGGTGCTCGTCGCCTCGAGGGGCGGCAAGCCGCTGCCCGAGGGCGCGCTGATCGAGCCCGACGGCCGCCTCAGCGGCGACCCGGCGACCCTGTTCGGCCCGCTGGAGGGCGTCGAGCGCGACAACCAGCGCGGGGCGGGGGCGATCCGGGCCTTCGGCGAGCACAAGGGCTCCGGCCTCGCGCTGATGTGCGAGCTGTTGGCCGGCGCGCTCACCGGCTCGGGCACGGCCGGTCCCGGGCAGCGGCGGATCTGCAACGGCATGCTGTCGATCTACGTCACGCCGTCGGCCCTCGGCACCGAGGACGCCCTCGCGGCCGAGACGCGGGCCTATCTCGACTTCTTCAAGAGCGCCAAGCCGATGCCGGGCGCCGAGGTCCTGCTGCCCGGCGAGCCGGAGCGGCGGATGCGCGCCGAGCGCCTCGCCGAGGGTGTGCCGCTGCCCGAGCCCGTCTGGGAGACCCTGCTCGCCGCCGGCCGGCCGCACGGCCTCGACGGCAACGCCTATCGCACCTGAGCCGGGAACGACCCGGCATGACACCACGCTCGGCGGCGACCCCCGGCCTCAACGGGGGCGCCGCACGGACCGGGGACGCCATCCCCGGAAGACGGGAGGAGCCCACGATGCCTCGCCTGCGCTGGCTCATGATCGGCCTCTGCATGGCCGCCAACGCCATCAACTACATCGACCGCGCCAACCTCGCGGTCGCCGCGCCCTCCATGACCAAGGAACTCGGGCTCGACGCCACCGACATGGGCCTGATCCTGTCGGGCTTCTTCTGGACCTACGCGATCATGCAGCTGCCCTTCGGCTACGTGGCCGACCGGGTCGGCGCGCGGCTCTCCCTCGTGGTCGCGGTGGTCTGGTGGTCGGCCTGCACGGCGCTGACCGCGGTCGGACGGGGGTTCCTGTTCCTGCTCGGCCTGCGCATGCTGCTCGGTATCGGTGAGGCCGGGGCCTACCCGTCCTTCGCCAAGGTCGCGGCCTCGTGGTTCCCGCGCAGCGAGCGCAGCTTCGCCAGCAGCATCTTCGACAGCGGCTCCCGGGTGGGCTCGGCCCTGGCGATCCCGCTGGTCTCCTGGGTCATCGCGACGCTGGGCTGGCGGGAATCCTTCGTCGTCACCGGCGTGCTGGGCTTCGTCTGGGCGGTGTTCTGGATGTGGCTCTACCGCGAGCCCGAGAACCACCCGAAGGTGTCGCCGGAGGAGCTCGCCCGACTGCGGGCCGCGCAGGAGCGGCCGAAGACCGTCGACGCGGCGGACGCCCAGAACCAGGTGCCGTGGCTGTCGCTGTTCCGCTACCGCACGGTCTGGGGCATGATGGCCGGGTTCTTCTGCCTGAACTTCGTGATCTACTTCTTCATCACGTGGTTCCCGACCTATCTGGTCAAGGCGCGGGGCTTCTCCCTGGCGGAGCTCGGCACGCTCGGCAGCCTGCCGGCCCTGGCGTCGATCCCCGCGGGCTGGCTCGGCGGCTTCGCGTCGGACGCGCTCTACCGCCGCGGCTGGAGCCTCACCGCGGCCCGCAAGACCTGCCTCGTCGGCGGCATGCTGATGTCGTCGGTGATCACCCTGTCGATCATCGCGCCCAACATCTACGTGGCGCTGCTGTGCTTCGCGGTCGCCTACGGCAGCCTCGCCTTCACGGCGGCCTCGATCTGGGCGCTGCCCGGCGACGTGGCGCCGACCCCGGCCCACGTGGCCTCGATCGGCGGCATCCAGAACTTCGCGTCGAACGTCGCCGGGATCGTGACGACGACCTTCACCGGCGTCATGCTGACGGTCACCCAGGGTTCGTTCGTGATCCCCCTGATCGTGGCCGGCGGGTTCTGCCTGCTGGGCGCCTTCATCTACCTGTTCGTAGTCGGCGAGATCGCGCCGCTGCCGGTCCGCGACGCTCGCGCCCCGGCCCTGCGCCCGGAAGCGGCGCGGTGACGGCGCGGTGACGGCGACCGGCGCGACGGCATCCAAGGAGACACCGATGTCCACGTATCCCGTGATCACCCTCCGCCCCGCCGACGGCGTGGCCGTGGCCCGCGGCGCCATCGAGCCGGGAACGCCGGTCGCCGACGGCGTCGCGGCGGCGGAGCGGATCCCGGCCGGCCACAAGGTCGCGGTCCGGGCCCACCGGAGCGGCGAGCCGGTGACCAAGTACGGGCAGATCATCGGCTTCGCCAAGGAGGACATCGCGGCCGGCCGCCACGTCCACGTCCACAATCTCGGGATGGGCGAGTTCGCCCGGGACTACGCGTTCGGGGTCGATGCGAGGCCGACCCAGCTGGTGATGCCGCCCGCGACCTTCCAGGGCATCCGCCGCCCCGACGGTCGCGTGGCGACGCGCAACTACGTCGGCATCCTCACCTCGGTGAATTGCAGCGCGCACGTCGCCGACCTGATCGCCGACGCGTTCCGGCGGCACCCGATCCTCGGCCTCGACCCGCTCGCCCCCTATCCCAACGTCGACGGTGTCGTGGCGCTGACCCACAAGACCGGCTGCGGCATGGCGATGGGCGAGCCGCTCCGGCTCCTGCGGCGGACGCTCGCGGGCTACGCGCGGCACGTCAACTTCTCCCACATCGTCATGATCGGGCTCGGCTGCGAGGTGAACCAGATCGGCGCCTTCCTGGAGGAGCAGGGGCTCGGCGACCGGATCCGCAGCATGAACATCCAGAGTCTCGGCGGCACCCGGAAGTCCGTCGAGGCCGGAATCGAGTTCGTGACCGGCATCCTGGCCGAGGCGAACGTGGTCCACCGCGAGCCGGTGCCGGCGAGCGAGCTGATCGTCGCCCTGCAGTGCGGCGGCTCGGACGGGTATTCGGGCGTGTCGGCCAACCCGGCGCTGGGGATCGCCAGCGACCTCGTGGTGCGGAACGGCGGCACGGTGATCCTGTCGGAGACCACCGAGACCTACGGCGCCGAGCACCTGTTCACCCGCCGCGCTATCAGCCCGGAGGTCGGCCAGAAGCTCGTCGACCTGATGCACTGGTGGGAGGCGTACACCCGCAAGGAGGGCTCGGAGATCGACGCCAACCCGTCGCCGGGCAACAAGGCCGGCGGCCTGACCACGATCCTGGAGAAGTCCCTCGGCGCCATGGCGAAGGCCGGCAGCACCAACTTGGTCGACGTGCTGCGCTACGCCGACCCCGTCACCGCCAAGGGCTTCGTCTTCATGGACACGCCCGGCTACGACCCGGTCTCGGCGACCGGGCAGGTCGCGGGCGGCGCGAACCTCGTCTGCTTCACCACCGGCCGCGGTAGCGTGTTCGGCTGCAAGCCGTCGCCCTCGATCAAGATCGCCACCAACTCGGCCATGTACCGTCGACTCGAGGAGGACATGGACGTCAATTGCGGCACGATCCTCGACGGCGCGGAGAGCGTGGAGCAGGCCGGCCACCGGATCTTCGACCTCATCCTGCGGGTCGCCGGCGGCGAGCGGACGAAGAGCGAGCAGTTCGATTTCGGCGCGTCGGAATTCGCCCCCTGGCAGATCGGCGCGACCGTGTGAGGGAGCGGGGCGCGCGCTCCGCCGTCATCGCGAGCGCAGCGCGGCGATCCGGGGAGGCGAAACTTCGGTGAGTGTGGCGCAGCCCTGGATTGCTTCGCTGCGCACGCAGAGACGGCCATTCCGACCGCCGTGCAGGCCTCCTCTCAGAGGTCGGTCCGGACCACGTGCGGGAAGCTCAGGATGAAGTCGGGGCCGAAGGCCGTGACCGGCGTGTGGAAGCCGGGCGCGACGGTGCCGGCAGCGACGCGGCGGGCCGCCTCCAAGGCGGTCCAGACGGTGAGCGTGTAGCCCTCGGGCGTCTCCATCCGGCTCGCCGCGCGGCGGCCGGCGCCGTCCCAGGCCTCCGCCAGGAAGGTGCTGCGGGCCTTCTCGCGCGCGGCGGCCGAAGGGCCCTCCGGCAGCCGGTCGATGCCGCGATTGATCAGGCGCTGCGCGGTGCCGCCCGCGATGATGCGGCGGATGCCGGCGGGCAGGCCGGCCGCCGCCGCCATGGCGGGGAAGGCCTCGAAGTAGACGTCGATGTTCGGGACACCGGTCGAGTACCACGCGCTCGACACGTCGCCCCAGCCGAGCCCGACGGTCCGGCGCGGTCCCGTTCCGAAATCCGCGGTGGCGCGCGGCGGGCTCGGCAACTCGACGATGCGCCCGTCCCGGCGCACCCGCGTGCCCCAGGCGATGCCCTCCACCATGGTGCGGGCCGTGCCGCGGCTGAAGCCGCCGAACCCGCCGATGGAGATGCGCAGATGCGTCGCGCCGGGAACGCGGCCGGCCACGTGCGCGGCGAGGCAGTCGCTCGGCACCACGTCGAAGCCCGCCGCCGGCAGGAGGACGATGCCGGCCGCCTTCGCGGCCGCATCCTTGGCCGCGAGGGCCTCCAGCACCGCGATCTCGCCGGTGATGTCGACGTAGTGCGCGCCGGCGGCGAGGCAGGCCTCGGCCATCGGCCGCGCCGTCCGCGAGAACGGGCCAGCCGCGTGGATCACCGCCGCCACGCCCGCGAGGGCGGATTGCAGGCCCGCGGCATCGTCGAGCCGCGCGGCCCGCATCTCGAGGTTCAGCCGGGCCGCCAGCGGCCGCAGCTTCTCGGGATCGCGCCCGGCCAGGATCGGGCGCAACCCCTGCCCGACGGCGTGAGCGGCCAGGAGCTGCCCGGTATAGCCGGTGGCGCCGTAGATCAGGATCGCGGTCATCCCGGCGTTCTGACACCGCTTCCGCCGGTGTCAAAGCGCGCGCCGCGTCGCCGTCCCGGATGCTAGGGCTGCGCCGATCCGATCGTCCCGCGGCGGGAACCCGAAACCCTCCGTCCCCGCCCGAACAGGAGCCGAGGCACGATGTACGAGCGTAACCTCCCGCCGCGCGCGCGCCGCGCCAGCCGCAGGATCGGCTGCCTTGGCGCTGTCCTCCTGGGTCTGGCCGCGCCCGCCCGGGCCGGTGACGGGCCGGTGGTCCTGAAGGCGCCGTCCGACGCGAGCCCCGGCATCGCCGCCATGCCGCAGATCGCCGCGCCGGCCGACGAAGCCGAGCGTCGGATCAACGCGGCGCTGAAGCGCCTCGACGCGCGGGCCCTCAAGGCCGAGCAGGCGTGCAAGGATCAGGGCGGGAAGAACAGCTCCTGGGAGCGCACCGTCCAGGCCCCGATGCGCGGCCCGCGCTTTCTGAGCTTCGTCATCTTCGACAGCGGGTTCTGCGGCGGCGCGCACCCGAACAGTGGCACGATGTCGATCGTCTACGATCTCACCACCGGCGCCCCGGTCGATTGGACGACCCTGCTGCCCCCCTCCCTGACCGGCAAGCTCGCCCTGGCGGAGGGCCCGGGCGGGACCAAGATGGTGACGCTCGCGTCGAAGAGGATGCACGCCCTCTACCTCGCGGGCTATCGCCCGAAGACGGGCGATCCGAAGGCGGACGACGCCGACAAGGACTGCCGCGAGGCCGTCGCCGAGACCTATGACGGGCAGCCGCCGGCCATGATGGCGTGGCTCGACGCCAAGGCCGGCGGCCTCGCGGTGCAGTTCGACCTCGCGCACGTCGTCCAGGCCTGTGCCGACCCGGTGGTGATTCCCGTGGCGACGCTGCGTCGGGAGGGCGCGCAGCCGCTCCTGGCCGTCGCGCTGGAATCCGCCCACGCGCAGGCCTCGAAGTGACGCGATCGGCCACAGCGTGTTCGGCCTCGACGCGGGCCCCCGACGGTGTAGCGTGAGTCCGCGACGGCGCGATGCCAGCGCGCCGTGTCCGAGGGGCGGCCCATGTCTGGATCCGGCGTTGTCGACGAGGCGGCCGTCGCGGCGAGCGGGCCTTTCGGCGCGTTCGCGGCCGGCCTGGCGGACCTGTCGCCCCTGCGGCGGGCGGTGGTCGCGGCCTGCCGGCGGCCCGAGCGGGACTGCGTGCTCCCGCTCCTCGAAGAAGCGCGCCTGCCGCCCGAAGCGGCTCGGCGCGTCGCCGAGGACGCGCGGCGCCTCGTCGAGACCCTGCGGCGCCAGGGCACCCGCGGCGGCGTCGAGGGGCTGATCCACGAGTACGCGCTGTCCAGCCAGGAGGGCGTGGCGCTGATGTGCCTCGCCGAGGCGCTGCTGCGCATCCCCGACGCGGCGACGCGGGACGCGCTGATCCGCGACAAGATCGTCGGCGGCGACTGGGCCGCCCATCTCGGGCACAGCCCGTCGCCCTTCGTCAACGCGGCGACCTGGGGCCTGCTCGTGACCGGCAAGCTGGCGGCGACCCGGGACGAAACCGGCCTGTCCGCCGCGCTCACCCGGCTGATCGCCCGCGGCGGCGAGCCCGTGATCCGCACCGGCGTCGATCTCGCCATGCGGATGATGGGCGAGCAGTTCGTGGCGGGGCGGACCATCGCCGAGGCCCTGCGGCACGCGGCGCGGCTCGAGGCGAAGGGCTTCACCTACTCGTACGACATGCTCGGCGAGGCCGCCGTGACCGCCGAGGACGCCGAGCGCTATCGGCGCGCCTACGCGGACGCGATCGCGGCGATCGGCGTGGCCTCTGCCGGGCGCGGCGTGCTCCGCGGCCCCGGAATCTCGATCAAGCTGTCGGCGCTCCATCCCCGCTACGCCCGCGCACAGCGCGACCGGGTCCTGGCCGAACTCTATCCCCGCGTGCGGCACCTCGCCCGCCTCGCCGAGGGCCACGGCATCGGTCTCAACATCGACGCCGAGGAGGCCGACCGCCTCGACCTGTCGCTCGACATCTCGGAGCGTCTCGCCGCCGACCCGGATCTCGGCGGCTGGGACGGGCTCGGCTTCGTGGTCCAGGCCTACGGCAAGCGCTGCCCGTTCGTCATCGACGTGCTGATCGACCTCGCGCGGCGGTGCCGCCGGCGGCTGATGGTGCGCCTCGTGAAGGGCGCCTACTGGGACAGCGAGATCAAGCGGGCGCAGGTCGACGGTCTGGCGGATTTCCCGGTCTTCACCCGGAAGGTCCACACCGACGTCTCGTATCTCGCCTGCGCGCGCCGGCTGCTCGCGGCGCCCGACGCGGTCTTTCCGCAATTCGCCACCCACAACGCGCAGACACTGGCGAGCATCGTCGCGATGGCGGGCCCGGATTTCCGGCTCGGTCAGTACGAGTTCCAGTGCCTGCACGGCATGGGCGAGCCGCTCTACGAGGCCGTGATGGCCGATCCCGTCCTGCAGCGGCCCTGCCGCATCTACGCGCCGGTGGGCACGCACGAGACCCTGCTCGCCTACCTGGTGCGGCGCCTCCTGGAGAACGGGGCCAACACGTCCTTCGTCAACCGGGTCGCCGACGCGGCCGTGCCGGTGGCGGACCTGATCGCCGACCCGGTCGCCGCCGTCGAGGCTGCGCCGGATCCCGGCGCGCCGCACCAGCGGATCGCGGCCCCCCGGGCGCTCTACGGCCCGCCCCGCGCCAACGCGGCCGGGCTCGACCTCGCCGACGAGGCGGAGCTCGCCCGGCTGTCGGACGGGCTGGCGGCGAGCGGCCGCACCGCGTGGCGGGCGGCACCCTCGGGCGCGGACGACGCGGCGGCCGACGAACCCGTCCACAATCCCGCCGACCGCCGCGACGTCGTCGGATTCTACCAGGCGGCGACGGTGGAGACCGTGGCGGTTGCCGTGGCGCGCGCGCAGGCGGGCGCGGCCGGCTGGGCGGCGACACCGGCGACGGCGCGCGGTGCCTCCCTGCGGCGGGCCGCCGACGCCCTCGAGGCGCAGATGCCGCCGCTGATCGGGCTCGTCGTGCGGGAGGCGGGCAAGACCTGCGCGAGCGCCGTCGCGGAGATCCGCGAGGCGGTCGACTTCCTTCGCTACGCCGCCGCGGAGGCCGAGCGGACCCTCGGGGAGACGCACGCGCCGCTCGGTCCGGTCGCCTGCATCGCGCCGTGGAATTTTCCGCTGGCGATCTTCGTCGGTCAGGTCGCGGCCGCCCTGGCGGCGGGCAACACGGTCCTGGCGAAACCCGCCGAGGAGACCCCGCTGATCGCGGCCGCTGCCGTCCGCGCGCTGCACGCGGCCGGGATTCCCGCCGAGGCGCTGCACCTCCTGCCGGGCGACGGCCGGGTCGGCGCCGCCCTGGTCGAGGATCCGCGCGTGCAGGGCGTGATGTTCACCGGATCGACGGCGGTGGCCAAGGGCATCCAGCGGGCTCTGGCGGAGCGGCTGAACCGTTTCGGCGAGCCGGTGCCGTTCGTGGCCGAGACCGGCGGCCAGAACGCGCTCGTGGTCGATTCCTCCGCGCTCGCCGAGCAGGTGGTGGCCGATGTCATCGCCTCGGCCTTCGATTCCGCCGGGCAGCGCTGCTCGGCGCTCCGCATCCTGTGCCTGCAGGAGGAGATCGCCGACCGGACGCTGCACATGCTGAAGGGCGCCCTGCGGGAGCTACGGGTGGGCGACCCGCGGGCCCTGCCCGTCGATGTCGGGCCGGTCATCACCGCCGAGGCCGCCGAAAGAATCGTCGGACACGTGGCGCGAATGCGTGCGCGGGGCTTCCCGGTGGAGCAGTTCCCCCTGATGCCCGAGGCCGGCGCCGGGACCTTCGTGCCGCCGACCCTGATCGAGATCGGGGCCGTCGCCGATGTCGAGCAGGAGGTGTTCGGGCCGGTGCTGCACGTGCTGCGCTACCGCCGCGACGGCCTCGACGCGCTCCTCGCGGCGATCGACGCGACCGGCTACGGGCTCACCTTCGGGCTGCACAGCCGCATCGACGAGACCATCGACCGGGTCCTCGATCGCGTGCGGGCCGGCAACCGCTACGTCAATCGCAACGTCATCGGCGCGGTGGTCGGCGTGCAGCCCTTCGGCGGCTCCGGGCTGTCGGGGACGGGCCCGAAGGCCGGCGGCCCGCTGGCCCTCGGCCGCCTGCTGCGACGCGCGCCCGCCGCCGCCCGCGACGGGCTGGCCGCCGACGATTCGGCACTGCGTCCCTACACGGCGTGGCTGCGCTCGCGGCACCGCCACGACCTCGCGGACAGGCTCGAAGCCGTCCGCTATCCCGGCCGCGCCGCGATCGCGCTGGCCGGTCCCGTCGGTGAGCACAACCTGTACGCGCTGCGTCCCCGCGGGCGCGTCGCGGCCGTCGCGGCCACCGAGACGGCGCTCCTGCTCCAGCTCGGCGCGATCCTCGGCACGGGCAACGCGGCCGTCGTCATCGGGCCGGACGGGCGCGATCCGGTCCTGGACGGTCTGCCGGAAGCGTGCGCGGCGCGGGTTGCCCGGGCGCCGGATCTCGGGCGCGCGGGCGCGATCGCCGGAATCCTGTTCGCGGGCGACGCCGACGACCTGCTGGCCCTGAACAGGGCCGTCGCGGCCCGCGAGGGCGCGATCCTGCCGATCCAGGCCCGCTGCCCGGAGGCGCTGGCGGCCGGCGATCTCTACGATCCGGCCGGCCTCGTGGAGGAGGTCACCACCACGATCAACACCGCGGCGGCCGGCGGCAATGCCAGCCTGATGAGCATCGGGTGAGCCCGGAACTGCCCGGTCAGGCCGACCGGCGCAGGTTCCAAAACAGCGGCAGCCCGGTCAGCATGCCCTCCAAGTCCCGCCGGTAGGCGGTCGGCTGGAAATACTGGCCGCAGGGCAGGTAGGCGCCGACCTCCAGCGCCCGCGCCTGGATCCGCGCCGCCAGGGCTCTCTGGGCGTCGAGGTCAGGCGCGTCGAACCACGCGCCGCGCAGCTCCTCCAGGGGCGCGTCGGTCAGCCAGCTCGGCACGCCGGCCCGGCCGTTCCCGCGGGCGGCCAGATGGTAGGCCGGCGAGAGGTGGTCGAGCCCGCCGGAGAAGATGCCGAACATCGACCAGCCACCCTGGTCCAGGGGCTTGGCGTTCAGGATCCGCTGGTTGACCGTCCCCCAGTCGGTGGCGATGACGTCGAGGTTCATCCCGATCTTGCGGCAGGCATCGGCCATCACCTCGCAGATCGCGTTGATCCGCGGCACGTCGGTCCCGGAGAGCAGCACGACGCGCTCGCCCTTGTAGCCCGCCGCCGCCAGCGCCCGCTTCGCGGCGGCGAGGTCGCGGGGGGCAGTCAGCGCCTCCATGCCGGCCGAGGACGCCATCGGCCCGCCGGCCGTGAAGATGCCGACGGGCCCGCGCCGGATCGCCGGGTCGCTGCCGGCGACGGCGTCCATCATCTCGGTCTGATCGACGGCCGCGAGCAGCGCCCGGCTGATCGCGGGATTGTCGAAGGGCGGCAGAGTGTGGTTGAGGCGGATCTGGCCGATCAGCCCGGCGGTCTCCACCAGATCCACCCGCACGGCGGGCTGGCGGTTCAGGTCCGGCACGAGATCGACGAGGGGCTGCTCCCACCAGTCGATCTCGCCCGAGCGCAGGGCGCCGGCCGCGGTCGCGCCGTCGGGGATCGTGCGCCACTCGACGCGGTCGAAATGCGCGATCCGCGGTCCCGCCGTGAAGCTCGGCGTGCCGTCGGGGCGCGGTCGGTAGGCCTCGAACCGGCGGTAGACGTTGAGCGAGCCCGGGACCCGCTCCTCGGGGACGAAGCGGAACGGGCCGCTGCCGACGATCTCCGGCACCGGCTGCGTCGCGGGCGTCGCGCTCAGGCGCTCCGGCATGATCACCGGGACGTAGGAGGTCGGCTTGGCCAGCGCGTCCGGCAGGAGCGGGAAGGGCCGCTTCAGGCGGAACTGCACCACCGTGTCGGAGGGCGCCGAGAGTTCGTCCACTGTCGCGAACAGGGCCCCGCCGTAGGCATCGCGCTGCGCCCAGCGCTTCAGGCTCGCCACCACGTCGCGGCCGAGGACGGGCGTCCCGTCGTGGAAGCGCAGGCCGTCCCGCAGGGTCAGGCGCCACGTGAGGCCGTCGGACGCGACCTCGTGGCCCGCCACCATCTGCGGCTGAGCGCGGTAGGCGGTGTCGAGGCTGTAGAGCGTGTCGAACACCATCAGCGCGTGGGTGCGCGTGACGTAATTGGTGGTGATGATCGGGTCGAGGAGCGCGAGGTCCGCGTAGGGGACGAACCGCAGGGTCGTCGCGGAGGCCGCTCGGACCAGGGCCGGCCGGGCAAGAGCCCCGGCCATCAGGGCTCCGGCGCCGGTCAGCAGGGTGCGTCGCTTCATGAATCGATCCCGGTCACGGCGGCGTCCGATCTGGCCGCAAGCCGCGTTCGCGTGCAAGTGGTGCGCCACTGCCGCGCTTCGATCAGGATCTCAGAACCCGCCCGGGC
The DNA here is from genome assembly GCF_900116245.1 of Methylobacterium sp. yr668. Lineage (NCBI taxonomy): Bacteria > Pseudomonadati > Pseudomonadota > Alphaproteobacteria > Hyphomicrobiales > Methylobacteriaceae > Methylobacterium > Methylobacterium sp. yr668. The sequence goes on from NZ_FOZY01000010.1 coordinate 159,357, forward strand.
CGGTAGCCGGACGGGTCGCCCGTGATCGCGCTGCGCGGGCCCTCAAGCGGCGCGCGACCAGCGGATGTCGCCGAGGCTCTCGCGGAAGGCGAAGCGGGCGAGATGGTCGGCCACGACGTTCTCCAGCCGGGTCAGGTTGACCGGGTCGGAGCTGTCGATGCGCATGACCAGGGCGTCGGGCTCGGCATCGAAGGTGCAGACGCGGTCCTCGCCGAAGGGCACGGTGCCGTGAACGGGGGTCGCCTCGACCTTGAACTTGTGGCTCCAGTGCCGGCAGAGCTGCTGCAGGTAGCGGCTCGCCTCGGTGGTCTGCACGCGGGCCTGGGAGGTGGGCATTCCGTCGGTCTCCAGATGGATGTGAAAACAGCCTGTCGGTGACGGTTCGTCGTTCGATCTCGCACGTGCGAGATAGGGAGGCCTCAGAGCAATTGCCATGCCTGGCGCCGACGGATCCGTCTCCGCCGTCTGTATTCAGCGTGTGTCCGAAGCGTTAGCAGCGGCTTAACGCGACGGGCCGCCCCGGCGGTTCGCGGCGCGGCGTGGCTGTCCTGCACCCGTCTCCGCGCCGAATTATGGCGCGATGCACAAATTCGCTCAGGCCGGCGGCGGGCCGCGATCGGTCGGGACGAGCACCTTGCCGGGATTGAGCAGGTCGTCCGGATCGAGCGCGGCCTTCAGGCGCCGCATGAGGTCGAGCCCGACCGGGTCGCCGTAGCGCGCGAGTTCCTCGCGCTTGATGAGGCCGACGCCGTGCTCGGCCGCGATGGAGCCGCCCAGGGCGTGCACGAGGTCGTGAACGATCCGGTTGAATCGGCCCCAGGCGGACAGGAACGCCGCGTGCTCCATGCCGGGCGGCTGTGACAGGTTGAAATGGATGTTGCCGTCGCCGAAATGGCCGAAGCCGCAGGGCCTCAGGCCCGGCATCTCGGCGAGGCAGGCCGCCCCCGCCCGCTCCAGGAACTCGGGCAGGCGGGAGAGCGGCACCGACACGTCGTGCTTGATCGAGGCGCCCTCGCGGGTCTGCGCTTCGGGAACGCCCTCGCGCAGGCGCCAGAGCGCGGCGTTCTGGGCCCCGCTGGTCGCGATGGTGGCGTCGGCGATCAGCCCGTCCTCCAGGGCCTGCCCGAGGGCCGATTCCAGTTCGGCCCCCGTGTCGGCGTCCGCGCGCGCGGACGCGACCTCGATCAGCGCGTAGGCGCCGTGCGCGCCGTCCAGCGGCCGCACCGTCCCCGGGACGTGGCGCAGCACGATCTCCAGGGCGAAGGGCGGCAGGTACTCGAACGCCGTCAGGTCGCGGTCCATCCGCGTCCGCAGGAAGACGAACAGGTCCAGAGCCGCCTTCGCCGAGTCGAGGCCGACGAAGGCGACGCTCGTCGAGCGCGGCCGCGGGAACAGCTTCAGCACCGCCGCCGTGACGATGCCCAGCGTGCCCTCCGAACCGATGAAGAGCTGCTTCAGGTCGTAGCCGGCATTGTCCTTGCGCAAGGCCCTGAGCCCGTTCCAGACGCGCCCGTCGGCGAGCACGACCTCGAGCCCGAGGACGAGGTCGCGGGCGTTGCCGTAGGCGAGGACCGCGATCCCGCCGGCATTGGTGCTGACGCCGCCGCCGATCCGGGCGGAGCCGCGCGACGCGTAGGAGAGGGGGAACAGCATGCCGGCGGCCTCGGCCGCCTCCTGCACCTCCTGCAGGATCATCCCGGCCTCGACCGTGATGGTGGCGTCCACCGGGTCGACCGCGCGCAGGCGGTTCATGCGTTCCAGGGACAGGACGACGCCGCCTTGCGGCACGCCGGCGCCGGTGAGGCCAGTATTGCCGCCGAGCGGCACGACGGCGATCCCGGCCTGCGTGCAGGCGCGGACCGCGAAGGCGACCTCCTCGGTGCTCCCCGGCCGAAGCACGGCCAGGGCCGACCCCGTGAACAGGCGGCGGCTCTCCGTCAGGTAGGGCGCGAGGGCGTCGGGATCCGTCAGCACGTGCCGCGCGCCGAGCCCGTCTCGGAGCGCGGTCAGCAGGGTGTCGAGGGCGGGTGTCGGCGTCATCGCGCGGATTCTGTAGGCCGGAGCAGGCCGGACGCAAGCGCCGGTATGGCGCGCGCCGATGCGGACCTTACAACGATGATGTAGGGCCCGGGCGTCGTCGCGCCGGGCTACCCGGACGATCCACCGCAGAGGCAGAGATGCTCTCCGTCATCCAGAACCCGCCCCGCATCGCGCTCCCCATCGTCGGCAGCAGCGACTTCTATCCCGTCCGCCGCGTCTACTGCGTCGGGCGCAACTACGCCGCCCACGCCCGCGAGATGGGCGCGGACCCGGACCGCGAGCCGCCGTTCTTCTTCATGAAGCCCGCCGACGCCCTGCAGATCGTCGGGCCGGAGCCGACGGCCCACGCCTACCCGCCGAAGACCGCCAACTACCATTTCGAGGTGGAGATGGTCGCGGCCCTCGCGAGCGGCGGCAGCGACATCCCGGCCGAGACCGCCCTGGAGCACGTCTACGGCTACGCCATCGGCCTCGACATGACCCGGCGCGACGTCCAGGACGAGGCCAAGAAGATGTCGCGGCCCTGGGACACCGCCAAGGCGGCCGACGGGTCGGGGCCGATCGGCGCGCTCCACCCGGTCTCCGTCATCGGCCACCCGGCCAAGGGCGCCATCACCCTGTCGGTCGACGGCGAGGTCCGCCAGAAGGGCGACCTCGGCGACATGATCTGGTCCGTCGCCGAGCAGATCGCCTACCTGTCGGGCTACTTCGCCCTGCAGCCCGGCGACCTGATCTTCACCGGCACGCCCTCCGGCGTCGGCCCGGTCCAGCGCGGCCAGCGCATGGTCGCGGCGATCGACGGTCTCGGCGCCATCACCCTCGACGTCGTCTGAGCCGCGCGGCCGCATGCTCCTCGATCGGCCGCTGCTGCGGCGCCTGTTCCACCTCGGGGCGCTCGCGTCCCGGGGCATGACCCTCGGCGTGCGCGGCGTCGCCCTCGACGGGGCCGGGCGCGTCGCCCTGGTGCGCCACACCTACGTGAGTGGCTGGCACCTCCCCGGCGGCGGCGTCGAGCGCGGCGAGACCGCGCGCGACGCGATCGTGCGGGAGTTCCGCGAGGAGGCGGAGATCGTCGCCGAGGGAGAGCCGCGCCTGCACGGCCTCTATCGGAACGTGGTCGCCGCGCCCCGCGACCACGTCGCCCTGTTCGTCCTGCCGGCCTTCACGGTCCTGCGCCCGAAGGCGCCGGACCGGGAAGTCGCCGAGTGCGCCTTCTTCCCGATGGACGCGCTCCCCGAGGGGACCACGCGCGGGACCCGCGCCCGGCTCCGGGAGATCCGCGACGGCCTCCCGCCGGAGCCGAACTGGTAAATCGTGACGGTTCGCGAAAAGGGCGCTTGCGTCGCCCGGCGGAATGGTGTTTAGAGAGCCGCGCCGGGGGCCGCCGGCACGAAAGTCCGGGCGGCGCGGCACAGTGAGCGGGTGTAGCTCAGGGGTAGAGCACAACCTTGCCAAGGTTGGGGTCGAGGGTTCGAATCCCTTCGCCCGCTCCAGTTTTCCCAACCATACGATCGACTTACAAGGCCGCAGCTCTGCGGCCTTTGTCGTTTCTGGACCTCGGCGAACCGCCGGTCGCGGAAAGGCGAACGGCGTCCGGGTGGACCGAGGCGCGGGATCGCGCCCGGTCAGCCCGGCTCAGGCGTCGTGTTCCTTCGCGAAGGCCCGCAGCGAGACCCGGGCGACCTCCCGCAGCGCCTCCCGGTCGGCGCCCGAGGAGGCCAGCACGCCCATGCCGGAGGCGACGGTGGACAGGAATCGCGCCAGCGCGACCGGGTCGGAATCCGCCGGCAGGTCACCGTCCTGTTGGGCCTGGATGAAGCGCTCGCGGAGCTCCATCTCGCCCTGCGCCCGCCGGGACGCCAGCTCGAACGGGATGTTCTCCGAGCCCGCGCCGCAGGCGAGACCGCCCTGAACGAGGAGGCAGCCGGGCGGGTTCGCCGGATCCGTGTGGCTCTCGGCGATGCTGCTCAGGAAGCGCTCGGCCACGTCGCGCGCGGTCTCGCCCGCCAGGACGAAGCGCATGTGCTCGGAGCGCCGCTGCGCGTACCGGTCGAGGGCGGCCTTGAGCAGCCCCTCCTTGCTGCCGAAGGCCGCGTAGAGACTCGGCGGCTTGATGCCCATCGCCTTCGTGAGCATCGCGAGGCTCGCGCCGTCGTAGCCGTGACGCCAGAACACCTCCATCGCCTCGTCGAGGGCCTTGTCCGTGTCGAAGGACCGGGGGCGCCCCATCACCATTGCCTGCGGACTCCAACTTTTATATCGAGTGGTAGATAAGTCACTTGACGCCCCGCGTCCATGCCGACATGTGTAGCGACCTATACAGATGTTGGAGTCGCTCGTGGAACCTCAGCGTCATCCCTCGCGCAATCCTCTCCGTGCCCGGCGCCTCGCGGCCGGAAGCCTCGCGGTCGCCCTTCTCGCAGGCGTCTCCTACACCTTCATACCCGGCGCCCTGGTCCGGGGAACCGTGGCCGTCGCCGCGACGCCGCCGACCGAGGTGGCGATGCCGGCCTCGGTCGCGACCGTCGAGCCGCGCGACGTCATCCTCTGGGACGAGTTCTCAGGTCGTCTGGAGGCCGTCGACCGCATCGACGTCCGTGCCCGGGTGGGCGGCGCGATCCTGGCCACGCATTTCGCGGAAGGCGAGGTGGTCAAGGCCGGCGACCTGCTGGTGACCATCGATCCCGCGCCCTACGCGGCCGAGGTCCAGCGGCTGGAAGCCCAGGTCGCGGGCGCCGAGGCGCGGGTCGGCATGACGGCGAGCGACCTCGAGCGCGGGCAGAAGCTGTCGGACCAGCGCATCGTCACGGCACGCGACCTCGACGTCCGCGCCAACGCGTTCAAGGAGGCCAAGGCGAGCCTCGACGCGGCGAAGGCGGCCCTGGAAGCGGCGCGCCTGAACCTCGGCTACACGCAGGTCCGAGCGGCCGTCGGCGGCCGCGTCGGCCGCCGCGAGATCACGCCGGGCAACCTCGTGGCCACGGGCGCCGGGGCCGCCGTGCTGACCACGCTCGTCTCGGTCGATCCGGTCTACGCCAGCTTCGATGCCGACGAGGGCGTGGTCCTGAAGGCGCTGGCCTCGGTCGCCGAGCCGGGCGGCCGGCGCGGCAAGCTCGACCGCATCCCCGTGGAGATGGCGACCGCCGACGGCGCCCGCGCGGCTGGGCATCTCCAGTTCATCGACAACAAGGTCGACGCGCGCAGCGGCACGGTCCGGGTGCGCGCGACCTTCTCCAACGGCGACGGCCGCCTGATCCCGGGCCAGTTCGCCCGGATGCGCCTCGGCCAGGCCGCGCCGGAACGTCTCGTCCTCGTCGACGAGCGGGCCGTCGGCACCGATCAGGACAAGAAGTTCGTGCTCCTCGTGGGGTCGGACAACCGGGCCGAGTTCCGCGCCGTCACCCTCGGCCGGGCGGTCGACGGTCTGCGCGTCGTGACTTCCGGCCTGTCGGGCGGCGAGCGCATCGTGGTCAACGGCCTGCAGCGCGTCCGTCCCGGGACCCTCCTGCGCCCCGAACCGGTCGCGATGGGCGCGCGCCCGCAGGACGCCGCCTCCGGGCCGCGCAAGCTGGCGCAGCGCTGACGGCCGGCGCGCCGCGCCCGTCCGCCCGATCCAGAACCCCGACGCCTTCGAGACGGCGGCCGCACGCGGCCGCCCGGACGCCCCTGCCTCACGCCCTCGGAGGGCGGCATGAATCTCTCCAAGTTCTTCATCGACCGCCCGATCTTCGCGGGCGTGCTCTCGATGCTCATCTTCATCGGCGGTCTGCTGTCGCTCTTCGCGATGCCGATCTCCGAGTACCCGGACGTGGTGCCCCCCTCCGTCGTCGTCCGCGCGACCTTCCCGGGCGCCAACCCCAAGGTCATCGTCGAGACCGTGGCGACGCCGATCGAGGAGCAGATCAATGGCGTCGAGGGCATGCTCTACATGTCGAGCCAGGCCACGACGGACGGCATCATGACGCTGACCGTCACCTTCCGGCTGGGCACCGACCCCGACAAGGCGCAGCAGCTCGTCCAGAATCGGGTCTCGCAGGCCGAGCCGCGGCTGCCGGCGGTGGTGCGCCAGCTCGGCATCGTCACGGTGAAGAGCTCCCCCGACCTCACCATGGTCGTGCATCTCGTCTCGCCCAACGGGCGCTACGACATGACCTACCTGCGCAACTACGCGGTGCTGAACATCAAGGACCGCCTGGCGCGGCTCGACGGCGTCGGCCAGGTCCAGCTCTTCGGCTCCGGCGACTACGCGATGCGGATCTGGCTCGACCCGCAGAAGGTGGCCGAGCACGGCCTGTCCGCGGGCGACGTCGTGCGGGAGATCCAGGCCCAGAACGTCGAGGCCGCGGCCGGCGTGATCGGCGCGTCGCCGGCCGTTCCGGGCCTCGACCTGCAGCTCTCGCTCAACGCCGAGGGGCGCCTGAGCAGCGAGGAGCAGTTCGGCGACATCGTGGTCAAGACCGGCGCCGACGGCGCGATCACGCGCCTGCGCGACGTGGCGCGCATCGAGCTCGGCGCCTCCGACTACGCCCTGCGCTCGCTCCTCGACAACAAGTCGGCGGTGGCGATCCCGATCTCGCAGTCGCCGGGCTCGAACGCGATCCAGATCTCCGACGAGGTCCGCCGCACCATGGCGGAGATCAAGCGGACCATGCCGGAGGGCGTCGACTACCAGATCGTCTACGACCCGACGCAGTTCGTGCGCGCCTCCATCGAGGCCGTGATCCACACGCTGCTGGAGGCGATCGCCCTCGTCGTGCTCGTGGTGATCCTGTTCCTGCAGACGTGGCGGGCCTCGATCATCCCGCTGCTCGCCGTGCCGGTCTCCATCGTCGGCACTTTCGCGGTGATGCACGTCTTCGGATTCTCGATCAACGCGCTGAGCCTGTTCGGCCTCGTGCTGGCCATCGGCATCGTCGTCGACGACGCGATCGTGGTCGTCGAGAACGTCGAGCGCAACATCGAGAGCGGCCTGTCCCCGCGGGACGCCAGCTACCAGGCCATGCGCGAGGTCTCGGGCCCGATCATCGCCATCGCCCTCGTGCTGGTCGCGGTCTTCGTGCCCCTGGCCTTCATCAGCGGCCTGACGGGCCAGTTCTACAAGCAGTTCGCTCTCACCATCGCGATCTCGACGGTGATCTCGGCGATCAACTCGCTGACCCTCTCGCCGGCCCTCTCGGCGCTGCTGCTGAAGGATCACCACGCGCCGAAGGATCGCCTCACCCGCATCCTCGACCGGCTGCTCGGCTGGTTCTTCCGCCGCTTCAACCGCGCCTTCGGGCGAGCCTCGAACGGCTACGGCCGCGGCGTCGGCTTCGCGGTGTCGCGCAAGGCCGCGATGATGACCCTCTACGTCCTGCTCGTAGGGCTGACCGTCGGCCTGTTCCGCCAGATCCCGGGCGGCTTCGTGCCGGGCCAGGACAAGCAGTATCTAGTGGGCTTCGCGCAGCTGCCCGACGGCGCGACCCTCGACCGGACGGAGGAGGTCATCCGCCGCATGAGCGAGATCGCCCTCAAGGAGCCCGGCGTCGAGAGCGCCGTCGCCTTCCCGGGCCTCTCGATCAACGGCTTCACCAACAGCTCCAACTCGGGGATCGTGTTCTCGACGCTCAAGCCGTTCGACGAGCGGAGGGACCCGTCCCTCAACGGGGCGGCGATCGCGCAGTCACTGAACAAGAAGTACGCCGCGATCCCCGAGGCCTTCATCGCGATGTTCCCGCCGCCGCCGGTGAACGGACTGGGGACGATCGGCGGCTTCAAGCTGCAGATCGAGGATCGCGCCGGCCTCGGCTACGAGGCGCTGAACGACGCCACGAAGGCGTTCATGGCGAAGGCCGCCCAGGCGCCGGAACTCGTCGGGCTGTTCTCGAGCTTCCAGATGAACGTACCGCAGCTCTTCGCGGACATCGACCGGACGAAGGCCCGTCAGCTCAACATCCCGGTGACGGACGTCTTCGACACGCTGCAGATCTATCTCGGCTCGCTCTACGTCAACGACTTCAACAAGTTCGGCCGCACCTACTCGGTGCGCGTCCAGGCCGACGCCCCGTTCCGGGCGCGATCGGACGATGTCGGTCTGCTGAAGGTCCGGGCCGGTTCCGGCGAGATGGTCCCACTCTCCGCTCTGCTGCGCGTCCGCCAGACCGCCGGACCGGAGCGGGCCATGCGCTACAACGGCTTCCTGTCGGCCGACATCAACGCCGGCGCGGCGCCCGGCTACTCGTCGGGGCAGGCCCAGGCGGCGGCCACGCGGATCGCGGCGGAGACGCTGCCGCGGGGCTTCGCCTTCGAGTGGACGGACCTCACGTACCAGGAATTCATCGCGGGCAATTCCGGGATCTGGGTCTTTCCCCTCGCGCTGCTCCTGGTCTTCCTCGTGCTCGCCGCGCAGTACGAGAGCCTCGCCCTGCCGCTGGCGATCCTGCTGATCGTGCCGATGGGGCTGCTCGCCGCCATGTTCGGCGTGTGGCTGTCGGCCGGCGACAACAACGTCTTCACGCAGATCGGCCTGATCGTGCTCGTCGGGCTCTCGGCCAAGAACGCCATCCTGATCGTCGAATTCGCCCGTGAGCTCGAATTCGCCGGACGGACCCCGCTCCAGGCGGCGATCGAGGCGAGCCGCCTCCGGCTGCGGCCGATCCTGATGACGTCGATGGCGTTCATCATGGGCGTGCTGCCGCTGGTGACAGCCACCGGCGCCGGATCGGAGATGCGCCGCGCGATGGGCGTCGCGGTGTTCTCGGGCATGATCGGCGTGACCGCCTTCGGCCTGTTCCTGACCCCGGTCTTCTACGTGCTGCTGCGTCGCCTGAGCGGCAACAGGCCGCTGAAGCATCACGGCGCCGCCGCGCCGGTCCCGGCGCCAGCAGCTGTGCCGGGCTCCGCGCCGGCCGATCACGGGATCCCGTCAGCCGCGCCGCTGCCACAGGCCTGACAGGGCGCGCCACGCCGGCGCCAGCACGACGTTCGTCAGCGGGATCAGCGCCCCGCCGACGACCAGCCCGATGAGGCCCGACACGGTCGCGGTGACGAGCCACTCGACGAGGCCCGCGGCGAACGGCACGCGCGCCGCCGCGGCCTCCGCCATCGCGTGGGCGGCGTGCGCCGGTGCCGAGAACCCGTAGGTCTCCAGACCGTGCATGAGGATCCCGCCGCCGACCCAGATCATCGCCGCCGTCCCGATGACGGCCAGGATCTTGAGCAGGATCGGCATGCCCTTCACGACGCCGTGGCCGAGCCCGCGGATCAGGCTTCCGAGCGGTGGGCCCGCGGTGCTGCGGGCGAGGGCCAGACCGGCATCGTCGGCCTTCACGATCAGCGCGACCACGCCGTAGACGCCCGCGGTGATGCCGACCGCGACGATGGCCAGCACCGCCGCCCGCATCCAGAAGCTGCCCTCCGGCAGCGCCGCCAGCGTGATGGCCATGATCTCGGCCGACAGGATGAAGTCCGTCTTGATGGCGCTCGCCACGCGCCGGTCTTCCCGGGCCTGATCGCCGCCGGCTCCACCCTCTTGGTCCGCCTCGTCGCCGTGGCCGTGATGGGCGAACACGGCTTCGTAGACCTTCTCGGCGCCCTCGAAGCACAGGTACGCGCCGCCCAGCATGAGGAGCGGCGTGATCGCCCAGGGGGCGAAGGCGCTCAGCGCCAGGGCACCCGGCAGCAGGAAAAGGATCTTGTTGCGCAGCGATCCGAGGGCGATCCTGCCGACGATCGGCAATTCGCGCTCCGCGGCGAAGCCGACGACGTAGCGCGGCGTCACGGCCGCGTCGTCGATGACGACGCCGGCGGCCTTGGTGCCGGCGCGCGCCGCCTGGCCGGCCACGTCGTCGAGCGAGGCCGCCGCGGCCCTCACCATGAAGGCGACATCGTCCAACAGGGCGATCAATCCGACGCTCACCCGTCCCCCCTCGTCCCTGACCGGTCCGCCAGACAGACGATCCGCGGCAGGATTTGATCCCTGACCGGCGAAAAATCGGCGGATCCGGCCGTCGCCCGGGACTGGCTGCCCCCGCTCGCTCGCGCCTAGCGCAGCGCCAGGGCGTCGAGCCATCCGTGCGCGGCGGCGTAGCGGATGATCTCCGCGCGCGTGCGCAGGCCCAGCTTCTCGGCGGCCCGCGCCTTGTAGGTCTCGATGGACTTCACGCTGAGATCGAAGCGCCGCGCGATCTCCTTGTTGCTGAAGCCCTGCGCGATCAGCCGGAGCACGTCGGTCTCGCGCGGGCTCAGCGCTTCGGCCGACGGCTCGGACTCCGCGCCCTGCGTCGGGGCCCCGGGATGCGCCATGGCGTGGCTCGCCACCGAGGGGTCGAGGTAGATCCCGCCCGCCGCGACGGCGCGGACCGCGCGGAGCAGGTCCTCCGCGGCCGAGCGCTTGAGGAGGTAGCCCCGGGCGCCCGCCTTGAGCAGCGGCTGAACGTAGGCCGCGTCCTCGTGAACCGTCAGCACCAGCACCCGCGTCCGCGGGCACGACCCGGCGACGCGCTCGGTCAGCTCCAGGCCGTTGAGGCCCGGCATCGAAACGTCGACGACGGCGACGTCCGGGTCGGCGGCGTGGATCATCGGCAGCGCCTCGCTGCCGCTGGTGGCCTCGCCGACCAGCTCGATCTCCGGGTCGGCGTTCAGGAGCGTCCGGATCCCCGCGAGGACGATGGGATGGTCGTCGGCCAGGGCGACGCGGATGCGGTCCGTCATGCGCTTCTCCTCAGGTCTCGGGATGTTCCGGAATCGGGATGGTGACGAACAGCGTCGTACCGATGCCCGGGGAGGATTCCAGCGTGAGAGAACCGCTCAGGAGCGACAGCCGCTCGCGGATGCCCGACAGGCCGAGCCGCAGCTTGGCCGGCGCCTCGCCGCCGGCGCGCTCACGCTGCTCGTCGGCGTTGAAGCCGGTGCCGTCGTCCTCGATGACGACCCGCATCTCGCCCGCGCGCTTCTCCACCGAGACGCTGACGCTCGCGGCCCGGGCGTGCTTGAGAACGTTGGTCAGGGCCTCCTGCACGATCCGGTAGACGGCCGTCTCGATCGCGGCCGGCAGCCGGGTCGCCTCGCTCAGGAATTCCAGGTCGGCGCGGATCCCGTGCCGCTGGCTCCAGTCGCGCAGCAGGGTGGCCAGGGCCTCGCGCAGCCCGAGATCGTCGAGGGCGGTGGGCCGGAGGTCGACGGCGGCCCGGTGGATGTCGCGGCCGATCTCCCCGGCGAGCGATTGCAGCCACTCCACCTGCCGGCCGGCCTCCGCCGTGGCCCCGCGTGCCAGGAGCCGCTCCATGCTCTTGAGGCCCAGCGACAGACCGGTCACCGTCTGGCCGACCTGGTCGTGGAGTTCGCGGGCGATCCGGCGCTGCTCGTTCTCCTGGGCCTCGCCGAGGCGGCGCAGCAGCGCGAAGCGCTCGGCCTCCGCGCGCTTGCGCGGCTCGATGTCCGACACCACGCCGTAGATCAGCCCGGCCGGGGTATGCTCGTGGAGCTGCGGCACGCGGCCGGCGACCCGGACCCAGCGCGGATCCCGACCGTCCTGGGTCACGCGGAACTCGACGTCGAGCGGCGTGCCCTCGGCGAGGCTCCGACGCAGGGCCTCGCTCAGGCGCCCGCGATCCTCGGGATCGACCGCCTGCAGGACCGTGTCGGCGTCCACTGCGCTGTCGCGCCCTTCGGCGGCGGCCGTCCAACCGAGGAGATCGGCCGCGCGGGGCGAGCCGGTGACCCGGTGCGCGACGGTGTCCCAGCGCAGCGTGCCGAGTTCCGCCGCCTCGGCGGCGACGGCGCCCTGTTCCTCGCTGGAGCGGAGCGCGAGGGAGAACCGGGCCTGCTCGCCCGCCCGGCGCTGCGCCATGTCGCGGCCGACGAGACCGACCAGCGCCAGGGCGAGCCCGATGCTGACGAAGCTGCCGCCACCCAGGACGGCGTAGGACCGCGAGACCGGCGCGTTGAGCGTCGCGACCGGCATCCCGAAATGCACCGACCAGCCGCCGGTATGCTGCAGGGTCCGGTAGACCACCTCGACATCGGCGCCTTCCAGCGTCGGTCCGGTGTAGAAGCCGTTCGGGGCGTTCCGGATCGCCGCCTGGAGCGCCGGGTTCGCCGGGTGGCCGAGCTCCTCCACCTCGGCCCGGGTCCGGGCGATCGTGTTGCCCTCCGCGTCCACGATGGTGCCGACCCAGCCCTCGGGGGCGCCGGCGTCGCGCAGGATCGAGCTCACCGCGTTCGTCGCGAGCCGGATCGAGAGGACGTAGCGCAGCGTGCCGTCCCGGATGACCGGCACGCGCAGAGCGACGAGGCGTTTGCCCGAGATCGAGCCGGCCGGGCCGATGCCGCCGATCACCGGCTGCCGCGTGCGCACCACCGCGTCGAAGCTCGTCCGGTCCGAGGTCGGTCCGAGTTCCTCCTCGAGGGACCGGAGCAGGTTGACGATCTGGGCGCCGTCCGGTCGCGCGAGCTCCACCGTCTCCCAGAGCGGGTGCGCCTGCCGGAGGCGCACGGCCTCGGCGTAGAAGGCCGCGAGGTCGGGCCTGTCGAGGGTCGCGGAGGCGGCCTCGGCCTCGAGGACGGCGATCTGGGCGGCGATGTCCGAGGCGACGCGCTCGGCCACCCGGGTCGCGCTGGCGACGGCGGCGCTCCGGGCGAGGTCGCGCTGCTGCTGCGCCATCAGCGTCGCGACCCAGCCGCTGAGCAGCAGGACCGGGATCGCGGCCGCGAGGGCGAGGGCGACGAAGGTGCGGCGGCTGCCGCGGCTCAGCTGAAGCTCGGGCCTCCGGATCGCGGTGTCGCGGGCGCGAGCATTCATGCGGCCGTGCGCGGACACGCTGCGCGCCGGTCCGGACCCGGCGCCCATCGCTCGGACGGCCCGACGCCCCTGTCTCGCCGTCCCGCGCGCACCGTCGCCCGCCTCCCGTATCCCCGCATCGGCCCTTAAGCTCACAGCTCTCCTACGGGAAAGTCGGACCGCCGTCAGGCCGGGGAGGCGGGGTCGGACGCGGCACCGGCGTCGGAAAGGGCCGATCCGGGCAGCATCCGGGCGGGGTGCGGCATCCGCGTCGCGACCGCCCACGAGGAGCCGTCGTAGCCCTCGTACCAGGCCCGGCGCTCGCGCGACTCGCCGGGATAGGGGCAGGCGTCGCGGGGCCGACCGACGGCGCGCGCGCGGGCGCCCTGTTTGACGATGTCCATGAGCATGGGCGCTGATCTCTCCGGCCGCTCGGGAGCCTGTCCCGCCGGGTCAGAAGCGCCGAGTTCGAACGGCCAAGCAAGCTGTTTCGAGCCGGGATACCGCTCACACCGACGCCTGTCGGGAATATCCCGACAGGCCGTCCGTGCGATGATCGATTGACCATTGCACGAAAGCGGCACCGGGTCTTTCGAAGATCGCCCCGATCCGTCCGAATGATGCGCGGAGAGACACAAGATGCTCGTGTCGTCGGACGCGAGGATCACGAGTGCCCCGCCGACGTGGGCGTGGCGTGGGACGCCGACCGGGAGGCCGTGACGGCCCGGCCTCCCGGTCCGGATGCGCCGCCTAGTAGGCGCAGCCGTAGCCGACCGGCGCGTAGCCGTACCCGTAGGGCCGCCCGTAGGCCGCGCCGTAGAGACCGGGCCGTGCAGCGGCCGCGAGGCCAAGACCTGCGCCGGTCGCGAAGCCGACCCCGCGATAGCCGCCCCAGCCACCCGAGCGATACGCGTGGGGCCGGAAGCCGTAGCCGGCGGGGCGGAAGTCGACGCCGCGATATCCGCGGTAGCCCCGGTGCCGCCGGTAGTGCCGGTGGAGACGGTGATGGCGGTACCGGTGGAGGCCGTGGCGCCGCCCCCTCCAGACGCCGTGGCCCAGATGGTGGGGCCCATGATGGAAGCCGCGGCCGTGGGGTCGCGCCTCGCTCGACGGGGCGAACAGGACGAGGCTCGACAGCGCCGTGAGGGCGATCGCGAGACGTTTCATGGGCTGAGCTCCAGAGACTGTGAAGGACGTCCGCACGGATCGGACCCGATGCCGGATCCGACCGCGCGGCGCGGTCTGTCGGGACGGCGATGCCGGCCGCCATCGCGGGCCACCGCGCATTCCCCGGTACGCGCGGACGGCGGGAGACCGCCGGTCGCTGTCCCGCAGGCTCATCTGTGTTGCCTGGCGCCGATCCGCAGTCGGAGAGATCGGCAATCGTGTCAGGGTCGGCCCGACATGCCCGGGCGACCGGCCTGGATTAGCTTGGCCGTGGACATTCGCGCGCGCTGCACAGGGGGACGGCATGCGGAAGGCGTTGGGACGGCCGGTGCAGAGGGCGCGATCCTGGTACCGGCGCTACGGGCGCCTCGGCGCGCCGCAGACGCCGCGACCGGTCAAGCAGGGCCCGCAGGCCGCCCCCGGACGCTCGCTGGAGGACTGGGCGCGGTTCGGCGGCGGTCTGCTCGGGCCGGAATCCGCCGATGCCCCGCGTCCTGAGATCCGCGCCGATCGAGGGGCCGCCCTCGGCATCCCGATCAGTCCGCCGGGCTGAAGACGTCGTCGCCCACGAAGATCATCTCGCGGTCGATCTCGGGGGGATCCTTCTGCGAGCCGTAGGCGAAGAACAGGCGCCGGGTCCGGCCATCCGCCGCGGTCAGCGTGAGCGTGTGGCGATTGAGGGCGTAGCGCCCGCCCTCCGGCGCGCGCCGACGGGCGATCGCCGTGCCGACGCCGGTGCTCGCCCCCGAATTCGTCGCGCCGACCGAGCCGCCGCGACCGTAACTTCCGTCCGCGTGGAAGTCGTAGCGGCTCTCGACGGCGATCGCGACGTCGCCGCCCAGGGCTGAGTTGCCACCGCCCGACAGCCGCCGGTAGGCCCGCGCCACCCGCTCATTGGCGGCGGCCGGGAAGGCCCGGAAGAAGCTGCCGTCGCCGAGGGCGTAGTCGTTCGCGCGGCCGCGCGCGTCCGTCAGGACGAAGCCGGCGCCCTTGGCGCTCCACCGCCCGAATCGCTTGGGTCGTGCGGCCCGCTCGGCGGCGAGGTCCACGTCTTCGAGCGCGGTGCCGGCGATCTCGTAGTAGGTTCCGTCGCGCAGGAAGATCAGCGGCTCGAAATCGATCGTCATGAGACCGCCGACGCCGAACCCGGTGGTCGAACGGAAGTACACGCCCTCGACCTGATCCCAATTGGCGGCGTGGCGCGGGGGACCGGCCGCGTCCGGGGCGGTCGGAGCCGGGGAGGGAGCCGGCTGCGCGTCCGGCACGGGCGGGCTCTCCGCGACCGGCGGCGGCTTCGGGGCCGCGCGTCCGGCCCGGCCCTTCGGCACCAGCCCGTCCTCGGTCAGCGCCAGATTCCGCAGCGTGGCGACCGGGATGAACTCGTTGGACAGGCCCGCCAGGAAACGCGGCAGCACGCCGAGCCGCTTGGCCGCCTGCCAACTGGCATGGTGGAGAACGGCGCGCAGCTTGACCTGCTCGGCGAAGGCCGCCCGCGTGGCCGGCTGGGACAGGGGCGGCCGTTCCGCCATCGGCGCCACGAACCTAGTCCGGATCGCCCGCAGGGCCGCCGCGCTCGGCTCGACCGTCGCGTCGTTGGCGACCATCCATTGCAGGGCGATGAAGGCGGTGAGCACGTCGCCCGCATCGTCCGGCCGCAGCGGCGTCCCGTCGAGGAAGCCGCGGAAGACGCTGTCGTAATCGTGCCGGGCCAGCTCTCGCGCCGTCTCGGCCGCGGCGATCGGGTTCGTGGCGCGCTGGTCGCGCACCGCCCGCGCGACCGTGGCGGCCCGCAGGTCGGGCGTCGAGGCGTAAGGGAGGGCCGGTCCCTCCACCTCGGTCGCCTGCGCCCGTGCCGGGGTCGCCGTCACCGGGATCGCCAGGCTCGACAGCGGGACGGCTGCCACGCCGAGGCCGAGCAGCGCGGCCGCGCGCCGGAAGGTGAACCGCATCATCGCCGCAACCACGCTCGAAGGATCATCAGCAGGCCCTGCACGACGGTGAGCAGCAGTGTCAGGGCCATGAAGGGCAGGAACGGGATCAGCAGCCAGCCCGTCATCGTCAGCGTGTAGAGCAGGCCGCCGATATCGTGTCCGGCCACCGGGCAGGGGTGCGTCCCCGCCTCGTTGACGGTGCAGCCGGTCAGGCTCGTCAGCGCGAGGCCGAGCGAGAAGGGTACGACCGGCAGCCACGTGATCAGCAGCAGGATGAGGATCACGCGCAGGCGTCGCCGGGACGGGCTCGGCCGCGCCATCGTGGGGATGGCCATCGGTCACAAGCCCCGCGCGGAGCCGAGGCGGCCGCGTCTCGCCGCGCCGCTCATGGCTGGCGGCGATAGAGGCCGCGGAAGGTGACGTTGACGCCTCCGCAGGCGAGGTTGTCGTCGACGACCAGCCAGGGGCCGACCCGCCGCAGCCAGACCTTGCAATCGGACGCGTCACCGGCCTCGACCGGCAGCGCCCCGTTCTCGCCGACGGCGAAGCTCGCCGCGGCGCCCTGCGGGGCGACCGTGCCGGCGAATTCGCCGATATGGACGCCGCCGCGGCGCGCCCGCTCCGGATCCCCGGCGCCCCAGGTGGCGTCGCCCCCGAAGGTGAGCAGCCCCGGCTTGTCGGCCTGGGTGATGCGGATGCGCGCCTCCGCACGGGTCCAGGTGCCGAGCCAGTCCGCAGGCGCGACGGCACCGGGTGGCTCGACGGCGACGGCCTCGCCCGGGAGCCAGCCGGTCCGGCCCATATCGTCGCCCGCGCCGCGATAGTGGGCACAGACATAGGCGCCGCGACGCTCGCCGAGGATGACGGGATCGGCACTCACCAGGTAGGCGCGCTCGCGGCAGGCGGCGCTCGGGTCCGGGCAGCCGGCGCGGGCGAGCCCGTCCTTGACGAAGGCCGTGCGCCCCGGCGCGCTGATGCGCCCGAAGGTTGGGGGCGCGCCGGACGCGAGCGAGGGGGACCGCCGGCACTCGTTCTCCTCCGCGCGCGCCGGGCCAGCGAGCAGGGCGAGGGCGGAGACCAGGAGCAGCGGGGCGAGGAGCGGCGGGCGCATCGGGAAGGCTCTCGTTGTGGGTGCAGAGGTCGGTCAGCGCATCGCTACCGAGGCGGCGACACGGTCGGCCCTGTCCAGGGCGTCGGGGCGACCGGCATCGGCGAAGCCCAGCACCCGCAGGTAGCGCTGGCCGTCGAAGACCATCGTCTGCGTCACGCCGAGGGCACGGCCGCTCTTGGTGTCGGTCCCGGTGCCGCGCAGCCGCACGACGACCGCCTCGCCGCGACTGGACCGCGCCTCGTCCGTGACGTTCACGTCGGCGAAGTCCTTCTGCGCCGCGAACAGCCGGCGGGCGACCGCGACCTCCGCGCCCGCCGGGACCGGCGCCTGACCGAGCGAGGGCGCGACGACGATCACCGGCTGCTCGCGCTCGGGATCGACGTCCTTGGGTCCCTCGGTGAGGAGGAGGCTGTTGCCCGCGAAGACCGCGGTCGGCCGGTAGCCCGCCATGTCGCCGACCGTGTAGGGCAGCGCCGCGACCTGATCGGTCAGGCTCGCCTTCGCGCGGAACGCGACCGTGCGGAGGGCGGCCTCGACGGAAGCGGCGGGCACCTGCCGGGCCGCCTTCTCGGGCACCTGCACGGTGACGAGCCCGGTCCCGGGGGCGCCGCGCACGACGGCGACCCATTTCGCGTAGGTCAGGCCGTTGGCCGGCTGGGTGCCGCGCAGGACGAAGCCCTCACCGCCCGCGACCGGCAGGGGCTCGGCCCCGCCCTTCACCCGGAAGCCCGTGGCGGCCAGCGCCTCGGGGGTGAACCGGCCATTGATCTGGTCCCAGGCCTCCGGCGGCATCTCCACCAGGATGATCGACGCGCCGGCCGGATGCTCGAAACCGGCGAAGCGCCGGCTCACGCTCATCCCGGGCGGCGGCGTCAGGCCGAGGGCGCCGGCGCCCGGAAAGACCGGGTCGGCCCGGGCCTCGCGGGCCGCGATCGCCAGGGGCGCGAAGACCAGTCCGGCCAGGATGACGCGCCGCGCCGGGCGTTGCGGGACAAGATGGGAGAGGGCGCCGCGCAGGCGCTCGCGAACCGACATGGTCAACCTTCAGGGAACGGTGGGACGACGAGGCGGGGAAGGCGAGGTTCGGCTACCGCGTCGCCACGCGGCTGATGACGAAGGTGTTGCCCGAGAACTGGACCTGACCCGGCGCGCTCATGTGCTCCAGCATCAGGCGCAGGTTCCGGCCGAGCCGGGCGGAATCCGAGCGGGTCTCGTACCAGTACTCGGTGCTGGCCCCGCTCGCGCGCACCGGACGGTGGTGCTCGTAGCAGCGGAAGGCCGCCATGTACTCCTCGGCCGCCTGGACCTCCTGGGCCGAGAAGCCGCTCAGGCGGACGACGTAGGCGCTGGGCAAGCCCCCGCAGCCCTCGCCGCCGGGCACCGCCGCCACGGCGCCGCCGACCGGAGCGGCGTCGGGGGGCGCGGCGCCGGCATCGGCACCGCGGCGGGGCGCGATGACGCCGTCGAGCTTCGCGGTGAGGGCGGCCGCGAGGTCGGCGGCCACCGTCTTCGCCTCGGCGCCGACCCGCTCGAGCAGGCACTCGCGGTCGCACCCCTGGGGCAGGGGCGGCAACTGGAGCCCGGCCACCTCGAACGAGCCGAGCGACTGACCGGTGCGGACGTTGAGGAGGCGGCCCGGGATACGGATCTCAGGCCGCACGATATCCGAGTAGGCGGATTTCGACGCCGACGCGTAGATCTGGAACACCGCCACCACGTCGAGCGGCGGATTCTGGACCGCGCGGGCGACCTCGATCAGCTCGGCATCCCGCCGGCGCACCCGGTTGGCCTGGGTGAACCCCATCGCGACGGCGGTCTCGTCGTAGACGTTGTAGCCGCGCAGATTCATGGTCTCGGACAGCTCGTGGATCACCCGCTGGAAGATGCGGTTGCCGCGGGGCACCGCGTCCTCGTCGGCGTCCTCGCCCATCACGACGACGTTGGGCTTGGTCTGCGCCCGGGCCGGTGCCGCGTAGGCGGAACCGAGAGCCAGGACGGCGAGGCAGGCGGCGCGGAACGCGGTGGTGCGGAACGCGGTGGTGCGGACGAGGGGCATCGGGATCCTCCAGGACATCGCGGGTCTCTCCGTCTTCGGACCGTCGGTGAGGCGAGTTGGCGTCATTCGGCGCAGGGACGTTGGGTCGGCGCCGCGCGGAAATCGTCGAGGTCGAGATCCGTCCGCAGGCGCGGATCGGCCAGGTCGCTGCACGGACCATCCGCGACCGGCAGGACGAAGCGCAGGGCACCGCTGCGGGCCGGCGCGATCAGGCTGACCTCCACCCTGCGGTTCACCCGTGACAGGGGTGCGTCGGGATCCTTCGGCCGCGCGGGTCCCCAGCCGTGGACGCGCAGGCGCTCCGGCGCGATGCCGTAGGTCTCGACGAGATGCGCCTTCACGGCCCGGGCTCGGGCCAGGGAGAGGCGGCGGTTGTAGGCGCGGCCGCCGGCGGCGTCGGTGTGGCCGGCGATCAGGAATCCGTGGCCCGCGAGCGGCTCGGCGCGCAGGGCCTCGCCGAGCGGCTCGAGCTGGATGCGCGCTTCGGGGGTCAGGCGCGCGCTGTCGTAGGCGAAGAACACGGTGAGATCGATCGACCGGGCGGGAACGACGCGGACCGCCGGGCCGCCGTCGTCGGGGCTGACCGCCAGCGGCCGCGCGGGCGCTCCCGGATTGCCGTCGGCGAACGGCGCGAGCGACCGGATGATCGCGGTCGCACCCGGGTTCGCGGCCCGCGCCTCCTCGGCCTCCGCCCGCTCCGCGGCCGGGTCCCGCGGCGGAGGCGCTTCGTCCGGCTGCGCTGCCCGGGCACCCGGCACCTCGGTGAGCGGGTTCGCCCGCGCGGGCGCGACCAGCGCGAGGGCGAGGCCGACGGCGAGCAACAGTCCGGAGCGGCCGAGGCGCGCCCGCGCGGCGCGCGGCAGATTGTGGGTCCGCATCGCTTCCCCTTCCAGTGTCCCGGGCCTTGCTTCGGCCCCTCTCACCCCGTCCATGGGCGGCCCAGAGCGATTTTCGTCGCCCGGCCTCGCGATCTTCGCGACGGCGCTCAGCGTCCCCGCAGGATGGCGTTCATCCCGGCCGGATCGAGCGGTCCGTCGGTCGCCGGCTTGGGTTGGGGTGCCGGGCCGGGCCCGACCGGCCCGGTCCCCGGATCCGCGGCGGCGACCGGGCGCCCCTGAGCCGCCGCGATCCGCGCCAGGGTCGGGCTCCGGCCCAGGATCGCCGAGAGGCGGGTCGCGCTGTTGAAGCTCGTCGGATCCTTCGGATCGAGGCCGCCCTCCTTGTGGAGCGCGATGCCGGCCACGGAGGCGTCGAACATCAGCGACCCGGACGAGCCGCCGAGCGTGTCGCAGCGGTGGCGCAGGTCAGGTCCTTCGGCCTGGTCCTTCACGGCGAAGCAGCGGAAGCGGCTCATCACCTTCGGACGTCCGAGGGGATGGTGGATGACCAGCATCGAGCGGTTGGCCGTCACCGGCTCGCCCGAGAGCCGCGCCGCACCGTAGGTCGCGGTCGGATTGCCCGCCACGCGGGCGAGGGCGAAGTCGAGGCGGGCGTCGAACTCGACGGGCTTCGGGTCGATCTCGAACCGGCGGGAGCCTTTCCCGTCGAGGGTCAGGTAATCCATCAGGATCGACGCCTTGACCGGGCGCAGGTCGCCCGATTGCGGCAGGCAATGGTGGTTGGTCAGCACGTAGTCGCCGGTCAGGAGCGTCCCCGTGCAGGAGGCACCGACCTGCTGCCCGGTGCGGCCGTTCTGGAGCACGATGTCGACGCGGCCGATCGGTCGCGCGAGGGCCGCGAGGCCGTCCTTCGGGTCGAGCTCGCTCACGGGCTCGAAGGCGCCCTTGTTCTGGTCGACATAGGCGGCCGCGTCGCCGGTCGTCTGGCGCAGGGGCAGCTGCGCCCGGCCGTAATCGGCGGGATCGAAGCCGACGCTCTGCGCCCGCGCGGCGTCGCCGCGGCCGAGCACGATCAGCGCGCAGGCCGTTCCCAGAAGGAGAGGGCCTCTCCGGCGCATCGCGATCATCCTCTCCCTCCTCTCGGTCCGCGAATCGGGCCCGCGCTCGCGGGGTCGATCGACAGCATTCGCAACACGCCGGATTCTCATCAGCGCGCCAGGGTGTGGACCAGGCGGCCGGCAACCGCGCCGGTTCCGGCCTCCGGAACGGCCTGGACCGTGTAGACGAGGTTCTGCCGCGCGCCCTCGCGCAGGAAATAGCCGAGCGCGCCGTCCGCCAGCCGGACGGCCGGGAGGGCGGCGTCGCGCAGTTCCGGCCCGACCTGCACGCGCAGGCCCGGCTCCGCTCCGATGGCGAGCCCGCACAGGTCCGGCGTGAGGCGGCTCGCGGCCAGGTGATCGCCCGACTCCGCCGGTACCGGGCGCCGCTCGGGCGGGTCGGCTCCGAAGGCGACGCGGCGGCAGGAGGAGCCCGCCGGGGCGCGCAGCTCGGAGACGTGGATCGGCGACGCGATCCGGACTCCGATGCTGGGGGGAGGGGTGGCGGGACCGGCCGGCGCGTCGGGGCGCGGCTCGCTGACGGGATCGGGCCGCGTGGCCCCGAGAGCGAGCACACCGGCGAGTCCGGCTGCCGCGACGGCGCCGGCCGGCAACGCGAGACGCCACCATCGCCGCGCCGGCGGCGTCTCGGCCCTCTCCGGAGGCCGCAGCGCGGTCAATGCGGCCAGGGCTCCGGGCACGCTGTGCGACGGCAGGATCCGCACGTTCCGGCCCATGCCGCGGAAGACGGCTTCGGCCTGCGCGCGCTCCGGCCCGTCCGGCAGGAGGACCGCCAGCGCGGCGTTCGGAGCTCCGGCGATCGTCGCGGCGGAGCGTTCGATCTTGTCGAGGAGCGCGTAGTCGCCGGGCAGCACCGCGAGGTCGAGATCGACCGCGCCGGTCGCCCAGAGGATGAGGTCGGCCTCCTCCGGTGCCGCGGCGAGCGGGTGGCCGCCCTCGGCGAGGCCGTGCGCCAGGCAGACCGGAACCTCCCAGGAGCGTCCGGCATCGAAGGAGCCCGACAGCCGCAGCTCGTGGGGCTCGGGCATCCGGCCCGTCCACCGGGCGAGCGGGCCGGCGGCCCCGCAGAGCCGGGCGTAATCGGCCGACCACGGCAGCGGGCGATAATCGCCGTCCGCGAAGGCGGCCGGGGCCGGAAGGCCGGGGCGCGGCCTGAGCCCGCGCAGCACCAGCGGTCCGCGGGTTGTGGGCACCACGACGAGGATGGCCGGACGCGTCATGCGCGGGCCGGTCTCCCGGACGGGCCGAGACCGGCCTGCCGGCTCGTCCGACGGCTCGTCAAAGCAGGAACACCGCGCAGGCCGGGTCGCGGAGCATCCGGCCCATGAGGGCCGCGTCCGGCACGGCCGGGTCGAGGGCGAGCACCGCCGCGCCCTCGATCGCCGGACCGAGGTCGAGCCGGACCGTCTCGTCGCCGAGCCACGCCTCGATCACCCGCGGCATCTGCCCCGACTCGCCGCGCAGGACGAGGAGCGGCGGCGCGCCGTCCGCGGCCTCGAGGATCTCCAGCGCGTAGGCGCCGACCCGGCGCCGGAGAATCGCGCCGTCCGAGGCGGCCGCGGCGAGCGGCGCGTGGGCGAGCGCCAGGGCGCCGAGCATCGTCCGGTAGCGCCGGGCCGTCGCGGGGTCGCCGCGGATCGTCCGCACCGTCGCGAGGTCGACCGGGCCGTCGGGCGCACGGGTCGCGTGGGCCCAGAGCCGTGCGTGGTCCGGCTGGGCGGTCGTCGCCGCATCGCGCACGAGGGCGCGGGCCGCGTGGATCTCGGCGAGGAGCCGTGCCGCGTCGCTCACGCCGCGGCCTCCCCGGCATAGGCCGCTGCGAACGCGACCGCGAAGATGTCCCGATCCGCCGGGAACAGCGCGTCCAGCGGCCGGTGCCGGGCGAGTCCGTCGAGCGACCGCTCCAACTCGGCCGCCGCCTCGGCGAGGCGCAGCAGCGCCGGTTCGGCGGCCGCGAACCCGGCCGAGAGACCGGCCCGATCGTCGAATCCGGCGCGGCGGACGCGGCGCAGGTCAGCCTCGGCGGCCTCCAGCGCGCCCCGCACCGCCTCGGGCAGCGCGTCGCGATCGGCGATCCGGAGGGCCGCCGCGATGCGCAGCATCCGGCCGAGATGGGCCGCGAGCAGTCCCGCGCGCGTCCGGAGTTCGGCGTAGCTCTCGGCCTCCAGGCAGGTCGCCCGCTCGGCGATGGCGGCGCCGCCGCCGCCGCGGCGCAGGCGGTTGGCGATGCCCGACTGGACCCGGCCGAAGCTCACGGCCCGGAGCGTCGTCAGCGGGCGGGTCCGGTGATAGGGCTCGAGGCGCAGGAAGTCGGCCAGGTCCTCGCGCTCGGCGCCGGTGAGGATCTTCGGGCCCTCCGGCCAGTCCGCCAGCAGGGTCGCCAGCGCCGCGGCGGGTTCGGCGGTCGCGAGATCGCCCAGGGCCGCGTCCAGCCGCTCCTCCCAGCCCGCGTGGGCGTCGAGGGCGGCGGGAGCCGAGAGGGCGGCGAGGCCTTCGAGGAGGCGGCCGGCCGCCTCGAAGGTCACGAAATGCTCCGCGACGATGCGGAAGCCCGGCCGCTCGCCCGTCGCCATCTCGGCGCGCCAGAAATCGAGGATGTCGTCGTCCGCGACGGACCGGCGGCCGCCCAGGAAGGTCAGGAGCGCCCGGAAGCGCCGCTCCAGCGGCGCCAGCGGCAGATGGGCGTTCCGGT
The DNA here is from genome assembly GCF_900116245.1 of Methylobacterium sp. yr668. NCBI lineage: Bacteria > Pseudomonadati > Pseudomonadota > Alphaproteobacteria > Hyphomicrobiales > Methylobacteriaceae > Methylobacterium > Methylobacterium sp. yr668. The sequence continues at coordinate 183,070 of NZ_FOZY01000010.1, forward strand.
AGGCGGTGAAATGCCGGGCCAGCCGCTTGGCCAGGATCGCCGCGCTTTCCGCGTCGGGCGCGGCGGCGAGTTCGTCGAGCCAGCCCGCGACGGTCGCGAACTGGGCCAGGTCCTCCGCGGTGAGCACGAACTCGGCCAGCGCGAGGAGCCGGGCGAGCCCGGCCCAGCCGGTGGACCAGGCGGTGCCGAGCACGGGGCCGCGGTCGTCGACGGCCGGGCCGCCGCCGAAGCGCGCCGAGAGGGCGGCCGGTCGCGCGAGGCCCGGGTCCAGGGCGAGGGTAATGAGATCGCGCCCGTCGCGGGCCCCGGCCGCCTCGGCCAGCGCGGCGAGGGCGTGGGCGAGGTCCCAGAGGGGCTTGTCGCGGTTCGGGCGCACGGCACCCGTGACCACGCGGGCGAGCCAGGCACGGTCGGCGCGGGAGAGATCGCGGCCGTCGCCGACGTTGGCGAGGTCGGCCGCGCAGCGCTCATCGTATCCGCCCGTCATGCGCCTCCCGGTCGCGGGCTGCCACGCAACCCCTTGTGATCGTTCGATTCGCCTTATGGTTACCTCGCGACCGGCCATCCGTCGACCTCCGGCGGCCATCCGGGCGCCACCCGTCTGCTCTGGGCGGTCCAGACGCGCTTCTGATTCCGTCGCGCTCCGGCTCAGCGCACCACGACGCGCGCGGCGGCCTCCGTGACCCCGGGCGTGGCCCGGATCCGGTCGAGGAGGTCCAGCACGTCCGGGGGCTGCAGGAGACGCGCCTCGCCGTCGGCGCCCGGCGCCGCCGCCAGCCACCGCGCGGCGAGCTCCGGCGGCAGGCCGCCCGGCACGCCGAAGCAGGCGAACAGGTTCTCGAAGGGCTCCCCCGCGACGATCTCGTCGAGGCCGTAGCCCCGCGGATAGCGCCGCGAGTCTCCCGGCTTGAGGGCCAGCTGCGAGGCCGGGTTGTCGCGCACCGGCAGGGCGACGAAGGCGGTCTCGTCGGCCGCGACCACCCAGCAGTACAGGTTCTGCTCGACACGGGACTCGATGCGCATCTCCAGGCGCTGACCGGCCGCGAACGGGGTGGCGGCGGCCGCCACCGAGAGGCGGCCGGCATCCGTGCGCGCGGTGGCGGCGAGGTGATCCAGGAACGGCCGCGGGACGGGATCGCAGCCGAGCCCCTCCGTCGCGATCCGGCGTCGTCCCGTCGGGGCCAGGACAGCGCCGTCGCGCTGGAACTCGACCTCCATCCAGGATTGCCGGTCGTGGTCCGTGCGGAAGCGGCCGCGCGCGGTGACGGTGCCGGCGCAGGCGGTGCCGGGCGGCCGGCGGCGCACGTCGAGGCGCGCGCCGCGGAGCACCCGGTTGGCCGAGCGGGCCTCCGCGTCGAGGGCGATGACGAGGCGGTCCGTGAGGGCGCCGGCGCAGGTGGAATGGCCGCCCTCCGCCACGAACGGGCAGACCTCGACGGCGCCGGCATTCGGTGCGGCCTGCGCGAACGCCTTCACTGCACCGTCCATGACCGCGTCGACGTCGGCGACGCCGGCGCCGATATGGATCGGCACGACCAGAGGGTCGCTCGTCGCCTTGCAGGCGGCGCTCTGCGTCACGGCCTGGAGCCGGAGGGAGGCGGTCTCGCCGGCCCGGCGGGGCTCGACCAGGAACACGGCCGCGTCCCCCGCGAAGGCGGACCGGATCTGCGCCTCGGCGTCCGCGCCCGAGAGGCCCGTCGTGCCCTCGCGCAAGGCCTTGATCCGCACGACGTCGGCCGCCGCCGCCAACCTGACCCGGCCGGTCGCCTGGAGCCGCGTCTCGACGGCGAGGCGCACTTCCTCGGACTGCTCGCGCGACAGGGCCGTCTGGCCGGGCTCGACGCCGACGACCGCGAGCGTCAGGTCCGGCCGGCCGGCGCAGGCCGCCACCGCGTCGAGGAACGGTGCCAGCGCCTGCGTCGCTGGGTCGGCGCGCGCCGCCGCCGGGGCGAGCAGCAGCGCGGCGAGGAGGAGGCGCCTCATTCGGTCTCGTTGGCCCGGGCGTACTGATCGAGGGCGCGGACGAAGACCGGATTGAACCGCCCGTCCAGGGCACCGGTGTAGTAATCCGCGTCCTTGATGGCGCGCTGCACCGAGCGGATCGTCTCGGGCTTGAGCTTCTGGGCGGCGGTGTCGGTCGCCGAGACGGAGGCGGCGCCAAGTTCCCCGTGCTTCAGCGCGCGCAGGACCATGTCGGCCGAGCGCACGCCGGGGAAATATCGCCCGAAGCCGTTGTCGATCAGCGTCGCCATCGTGGCCATGGCCACCGGGTCGCCCCGGTCCGCCGCTTGCCGGAAGAGGTCGAAGCCCTGGCGCAGGTCCTTCGGGAAGCCGTAGGCGCCCGTCGCGTAGTGCGGCACGAGCTTGCTGATCGACGCGACGTCGCCCCCGGCCACGGCGCGGCGATACAGGGCGACCGCCTGCGCCTCGTCCTTCGGGATGCCGTTGCCGTACTCCAGCATCCGGGCGGCGTTGGCCAGCGCCACCACGTTCCCGCCTTCGCCCGCCTGCCGGTAGAGGCGGAACGCCTCGGCCTGCTGGCGCTTCACGCCCTGGCCGTTCTCGTAGAGGGCGGCGAGGTTGTTCAGCGCCGAGATGCTCCCGGCTTTGGCGGCGCGGTCATAGGCGGCGAAGGCCTCCTTGTAGCGGTCGGCCCGGTCGTAGGCGCGGCCGAGCTGGTAGGAGAGCCGGCGCAGGTCCGGATAGGCGGCCGCGGCCCCGCGGCAGGCTTCGATCGCCGCGGCGGGCTCGATCCGGCCGAGCTTCACGCCCGCGACCCCGCTCGGACGGTCGGGATCGTCCGTGCCGGCGGCGAGCTCGTCGCAGCGCTTGACGCGCGGATCGGCGCTCGGGTTCTTGCCGCCGAGATAGCCCTCGGCGAGGCTGCGATAGGCGCAGACCTCGCCGCAGGAATCGAGATAGGCCTGATATTGCCGCTGGGTCCCGAACTTGGCCCAGTTCTCCTGATCGATCGCCGCCGCGTCCCGGCGCCGCCCGGCCAGGAGCCTGTCCATGGCCTGAGGCCGGTACAGGCAGGTCTCGCCGCAGGCGCCGATATAGGCCTCGAAGCCCTCCCGGGTGCCGAGCGCTTCGGCCCGCCGCCAGGCCGCCTCGTCCCGGATGGCCTCGACCCCCTTCGCGACGGCCGCCACCGGCAGGGAGGCCTTGAGGACGATCGGGGCCTCGTCGATTTCGGGTACCTGCTCGCGGCCCGACGCGCGGCGGGCCGCGTCCTCCACCTCGCGGTGGAGGTAGCGCTTCAGCTCCGTCCACTGCACGAGCCCGTCGCCGTCGCCCTGATGGTCCCGCGCGTCGGCGAGGCCCGACACGCCCATCAGGAACCGGCTGGTCAGCAGGCCGAGCTTGTTCGCCTCGTCCCAGTTGGCCGGTGTCGCGCCCGATGTCGCCACCAGCCGGACGATGCCGCCCTCCGTCTTCGGCCGGGCGGGGGCGAAGCCGGGCGCGGACACCGCCAGCAGGCTCTCGCCCTTGCGGCCGGTCTCGCCGGTGAAGCAGGCATCGACCATCACGATGAGCTGGTGGTCGGCGCCGATCTTGCGCTTCACGAGCTCGAGGTTGCGGTACAGGGTCTCCAGCGCGTACCCGCTCTCGCCCTGGTTCGGGTTACCGTCCTCGGGCAGCAGGAACGGCTGCTTGGTGGCGAGATCCGGGACGCCGTGGCCGGAATAGTACACGAAGACGTTCGAGCGGCCCTCGCGCACGCTGCGCCAGAGGCGGCCGGATTGCGGGTTCCGCTCGGTGCCGAAGACCTGGTAGAACTCGTTGAGGGTCGCGTCCTTCAGGAGGAAGACGTTGCTCTCGCGGTAGCCCAGGCGCTCGATCAGGTAAGCGCGGATCGCCTCGGCATCGTTGTGCGCGTAGTCGACAGGCACGGTCTGCTTGTAGCTGCGGTTCCCGATCACCACCGCCACGGCATCGGCATTGTCGGCGAAGGCTGCCGGATCCGGGGCAGCCCTGGCCGGCGCGAGCGGGGCGAGGCAGGTCATCCCGAGCAGGATGAGCGCGGTGTGGGCGGCCCGCCGCAGCGCGGATACCGGGTTGGCTCTCGGCAAGCGCGTCCTCCTGTCCGGGTCGCGGCCCGGTTTCATCGTCCTCGGAGCGGGGCGCGCCTGGTCGGCACGCGCGACAGGGTTATCCGCTGGAGGATCGGGAAACAATCTCACGGTGTGAGCGCGGCCGCTCGAGGCGGGCTCCGCGACGATGCGGATGACATCGGGGGCGCAGGTGCCGGTGCGGGGAGCGGGCATCTCAGCCCCAGCCGAGATACGCGACGATCAGGCTGAGGGCGGCGAGGTGGAGCGGCGAGAGGGCGGTCAGCATGGTCTCGCTCCTCACGGCAGGTAGAGACCGCGGCCGCAGCGGCGGGCGCGCCGAGCCTCGAAGTAGCCGGTGTAGCGATTGTAGACCTCGACCGTGCGGTAGACGCAGTAACGGCCGGAGTTGCGGCCGTTGTAATAGACGCCGCCGTTGTCGAGATCGACGCCGAGGAACTCTTGGTTCCCGTGCTGCGGCGCGGCCTCTTGGGCGAGGGCGGGACCCGCGGCGCAGAGAAGGCTGGCGGCGAGGACGAGGATCTTGGTCTTGGTCATCTCGGGTCTCCCTGGTCGGGCGGTGGATCGTCCGCCTCGACAGGGGCATGGGCCGGCCAGACGCGGTTTCGTGCGGCCGGCGCGGTGTGACGCGAAAATTTTTTCCGACAGGCGCGGCCGAGATGGCGTCGGTCGTCCGGAAACCGCCCGACGGCGGCGGTGCCCGTCACCATCGACGGCAGGGTTACCCCGAACAGCCTTCACCCTCAGGACCGTCGGCGCGCTCCGATCGAGAGCGACGCGGGCGCTGCGTTCGGTCCAGAACACGCGACGCGACGGCGTCGAATGCTCATCATCCGCCGCAAGCCATCCCGGCTTACTGAACCGGTAACACTATTTCTCAATATTCGTTGACCCGGGATCGGAGAGGGGCCAATACAGCGTCCGCTGATCGGTGAGAGCCTGCTCGATGGACGGCGAATACTGTTAAGGGCTTCTCTTCATCTGAGAGGTATTCATGAAATCTCTCGTGGTGGCACAGGCTGCGCGCGTGGCAGACCGGATCGTGCTCCCGACCGCCTGAGGGTGGACTGGCTCTCGCCGCCGAACGCCCGATTCCGGTCCACCACGCCTGCGTAACCGTGCGCGGACTGCAGAGCTGTTCTCGACGCCGATGCGGATCGCGCTCGGTGTCGTCTCGGAAACGACATCGCCCGGGGCCGACATGTGCCAGGTGTTTCAGCATCCTCCGCGCTCAGCTTGCCTGAGCGTCCGTCCCGGGGACCCTCACATCCGATCGGTCTCGGCTCTCCTCGGCGTCGGGATCGTGAGCGCGGCCTTGCTCGGCCCGGCGATTCCGGCGCGGGCCGACGATGGGCCGAGCTACGGCGATGACCGACGCGGCATCTTCCTGCCCTTCCTCAACGCGCCGCGACCCGGCGACGCCATCACGAAGTCCCCGCGCCTCGGCCTGTCGTTCGGCGGCGAGGCTCGTCCGGTGCTCGTTGATACCGGTTCGACCGGCATCGTGGTCTCAGCCGCTCGGATTCCCGACAACGAGCGCCTGCCGAGCGAGCCCGGACGGCTGACCTACTCGAGTTCCGGCCGGATCATGGTCGGACGCTGGGTGCGCGTCCCGGTTTCCATCGTCGGCCGCGATGGAGCGAGCGTGGTCACGCAGCCCATCCGGGTTCTCGCCGTCGACCGGATCGACTGCACCGCGCGCGCCCGCAGCTGCACGCCCGAGATGACGCCGGCCCACGTGGCGATGATGGGGATCGGTTTCGGCCGCGAGGACGACAGCCAGACGCAGAGCACGCCGGACACCAATCCGCTCCTCAACGCGGAGCCGCCGGGACCCGGTTCGGTGCACCGCGGCTACGTGCTGACCCGACGCGGCGTGCATGTCGGCTTGACGCGCGCCAACACGCGCGGCCGCTACCGCTTCGTGAAGCTCGACCCGCACCCGCACGTGCCGGGCGACTGGCTCGGCGTTCCCGTCTGCATCACCGTCGACGGCCGTGAGCCCGCCGCCTGCGGCCGGGGGCTCCTCGATACCGGTGTCAGCGGCATGTTCCTGACGCTGCCGCCGTCCCAGGTCGCCGACAGCCTCCGGGCCGATGCGGGCGATCACGCCATGCTCCGCCCGGGAACGCGCCTCGGCTTCCAGTTCGGCGACGCGGCCGGCTACGCGATCGATGTCGGCGACCGAGCCGCGCCGCTCGCTCCCGAACGCATCGTCCTCAACACGGTGCGCCCGCAGCCTTTCGTCAACACGGGGCTGCATATCCTGAACGGCTTCGACGTCCTCTACGACGCCGACCGCGGCTATTACGGCTTCCGGGCCCGCGACGCACAGTCGGCGTCCGACGACCCGTGATCTGCGCATCGGCCGCCGTGTCGTCCGCCCTCTCCCGCACCGAGTCCGCCATGCTGCGCAACGCCTTTCTCACTGCTGTGATCCTCGTCCCGACCGCCGGATACGCGGCGGAGGTCGATTGCGGCGCCTCCGCGAACCAGATGGACGCCAACACCTGCACGGCCCAGGAATTCGACCGGGCCGATGCGGAGCTGAACCGCCGCTACGCGACCCTGCGCAGCAAGCTCGACGAGAACGGCCGACGCAATCTGGTCGCCGCCGAGCGCGCCTGGATCGCCTTCCGCGATTCCGAGTGCAACCTGCGGACCGGCTTCAACACGCTGACGCCCGACGACAACGGAAGCATCGCCCCGATGCTCCTGGGCGCGTGCAAGATCACGCTGACGCGCCAGCGGATCCAGGACTTGGCAGCCCAGATCAAGTGTCCGGGCGGCGACCTGTCGTGCTCGCCCTGACTGCCTCCCGTCTTTCCCGACCACCCGGCTGAGTGAGCTGCCATGATCATCGTCACGACCGAGAACATTCCGAACTACCACGTGCGCGAGGTCCGCGGCCCCTGCTTCGGCGCCGTGGTGCACAGCCGCGGTGCGGTGGGCAATTTCACCGCCGGACTGCGCAGCATCATGGGCGGCGAGATCAGCGAGTACAGCCAGCTGATCGAGCAGGCGCGGTCGCAGGCGATCGACCGCATGGCGCAGAACGCGGCGCAACTCGGCGCCAACGCCGTCGTCATGATGCGTTTCGATACCGCGGACACCGACCAGTCGATGATGGGCGTCGTCGCCTACGGCACCGCCGTGGTCGTCGAGGCACGCTGAGGTCGCGGCGAGGGCCGCGTTCCGCTCCGACCCGCCGTCACCCGCCGCGCGCAGGACACCTCAGCCGGGTCGATGCGACGCGCGAACCGGATCCCAGAGCCATGAATCACAAGCCCCAACGCCTGCTGCAGGCTTCGGCTTCCGTCCTTGCCGGGCTGCTCGCCTGCCTCGCCGTGCCGACGACCGCCGGAGCCGACCAGCCGTCCGCGAAACTGTGTCTGACCGAGACCTCCACGCCGGGCACGACGGCGTGCATGACCCGCGCCCTGCAGGAGGCGGACGCGAAGCTCAACGCGGCCTACAGGAAGGCGATGTCGGTGATCGATCACGACGACCGCACGCTGGACCCCGACGCCAGGGCGCTCTGGAAGACGCGGCTCGAGCGGGCGCAGCGGGCCTGGATCGCCTTCCGGGACGCGGATTGCGGCGACCTGACCGACAGCGAGTGGGCCAACGGGAGCGGCGCGAATGCGGCGCTGCCCGCCTGCCTCTACGACAAGACCGTCCAGAGGACGGCCGACCTGCTGAGCCGCTACCCGCTGCATTGAGAAGCGGCGCGGCATCGCCAGGGGCCCGTCGCGGGCCGGTGAACACTTCGGTTCCGCCGGAAGCTCCTCCGGCCCCGATGCAGTCTTCGTGCGCCTGCGGACGGCCGTCCGGCGCCCGATCTCACCCCGCTTCGATGGGACCGGGAGGACGCGGCGCCGGCGGCTCGGCCGGCGGGTCCCCGTCGGGCGGTGCGGGCTCCGGCAGCGGATCGTCGATGGGAGGCAGCGGGTCGTCTCCCGGACGCGGCGTATCCGACGACATGGTGCGGTGTCCTGTCCGAATCTTTGGGCGGTCGGGGACGTAACGCGCGTCGGTCCGGTCGGATGCGACCTCGTCAGCCGAAGGTCAGCGCCGACCGTTCCCGGAGCGCCCTGCGCAGGGCCCGGCTGAGGTCGGCCACCGAGTAGGGCTTGTGCAGGAGCTCGAAGCCGTCGGTGCCCTCCGACGCCAGCACGTGGCTGTAGCCGGAGGTGAGGACGACGGGCAGGTAGGGACGACGGCGCCTGATCTCCCGGGCCAGATCGACACCGTTCATGCCCGGCATCACCACGTCGGAGAAGACGATCTCGATCTCCTGGCCGTTCGCCTCGATCGTGGCGATAGCCGCCTGCGCGTCCTTCACCCAGACAGCCCTGTAGCCGAGTTCCACGAGGGCTTGCCGGGCGAAGGCGCCGACCTCCTCGTTGTCCTCCACCACGAGGACGGGCGTACCGTGACCCTCGGCGAGCGGCTCCGGCTCGTCCGGCACGCCCTCCTGGACCTCCGCCTGCTGGGACCGGGGCAGGAACAGCGTGAAGGTGGTCCCGACGCCGACGACGCTGTCGACCGCGACGTCACCGCCCGATTGCTTGGCGAAGCCGAACACCTGGCTGAGGCCGAGGCCGGTGCCGTGGCCGACGCCCTTCGTCGTGAAGAACGGCTCGAAGATGCGTTCGAGGAGGTCGGCTTCGATGCCCGAGCCGGTATCCGAGACCGACACGGCCACGAAATCGCCGGGCACGGCCGGATGCGCCCGCAGCGCCGGGATGCGGTCCGCGCGCCGCACCTTGATCACGAGGCGGCCCTCGCCCTGCATGGCATCGCGGGCGTTCACCACGAGGTTGACGAGGGCCGTGTCGAACTGGCTGGGGTCGGCATCGACGTGGCAGCGCAGCCTGCGGCCGTCCGCGTCCGTGCCGGCATCCGTGTCGGTCGCGACGTGGATGCGCGCGCCGGTCAGCGTGCCGACCATGTCGGCGATGGCGGCCACCGACTGCACCACGTCGAAGATCGACGGCCGGAGCGCCTGCCGGCGCGCGAAGGCCAGCAACTGGCTGGTCAATCTGGCGGCGCGGTCGACCGTGTCGGCGATGGCATCGACGTAGCGGCCCCGCCGATCCTCGCTGAGGCCCGGTCGCTTCAACAGATCGGTCGACGACTTGATGACGGTCAGCAGGTTGTTGAAGTCGTGCGCCACGCCGCCGGTGAGCTGCCCGACGGCCTCCATCTTCTGCGACTGACGCAGCTGCTCCTCGAGGGCGCGGCGCTCCGTGACGTCGCGCCCTGTCGCGTGGAACCGGTCCCCGCGCGCGATGGCGTTCCAGGCGATCCAGCGATACGCGCCGTCGGCGGTCCGGAACCGGACGTCGAGGTCCGACAGCGTGTGGCCGGTCCGCAGCGTCTCGAACGCGCTGGCCGCGGTCTCGCCGTCGTCCGGATGGATCAGGGTATCGATGCGGATGCCGACCAAGCTGCCGGCCGGCCACCCGAGCAGCTCCGTCCAGGCCGGGTTGACCGCCTGGCAGGTTCCGTCGAGGGCGCAGACCACGAGAAGGTCGCGGCTCGTCCGCCAGACCAGGTCGTGCTCGATCTTCCGGTCGCGAGTCCGGGCCTCCCGCCGCTCCTCGTCCGCCTGCCGGGCCGCCGGATCCTCGAGAAGGATCGCGACGCGGTTCTGCGTCCCGCTACCGGTCCGCATCGCGCGGACGTCGAGGATGGGTCCCGTTCGCGACAGGGCTCCCTTGAACCGGGCGCTGTGGCCGGATCGCGCCACGTCACCGAGGGTGTCGAACCAGCGTCGGGCGTGGTCCGGCTCGAGCGCGCTCATCCAGCGTCCCGCCGCGGCGCCGAGGCCGGACTGATCCTCGAAGGCGGCGTTGGTCTCCACCACGCGGTAATCCGCGGCCCTGCCATCCCCGTCGAAGCGCAGCTCGACGATGCAGAAGCCCACCCCGTCGTCCGCCCGGGCATGCCGCGGCGCGATGGTCCGCTCGACGGCCTGCGCCTCGCGCTGCCGGAAGCGCGTGAGGTCGAGCTGACTGCCGAAGAAGAACAGCAACTCGCCGAGCGGTCCGAAGACGGGACTGATGTAGAGTTCGTTGACGAAGGTGCTGCCGTCGCGCCGATAGTTCAGCAGCTCGACCACCACGTCGCGCCGCGCGGCGATGGCATCGCGGATGCGGGCGACATCGGCCGGATCCGTCGCGGGCCCCTGCAGGAAGCGGCAATTGCGCCCGATCAGCTCCCCCGCCGAGTAGCCGGAGAGTTCCAGGAAGGCGCGGTTGGCGAAGACGATCGGGTTGTCGGGCAGGTTCGGATCGGTGACGATCATCGCCATCCGGGTCTTGTCGGCGGCGGTGAACAGAAGGTCGGAGCGGGCGGTGCCGACTCCGGCCAGAGTGGTTGTCGGGGCGGTGACCGGGGCCTGTGACGCGCGCAGGCGCGCGTTCTCCTCAACCAGCGCGCGCTCGCGCCGACGCAGCCGCTCGACCTCCCCCCGAAGATCTTCGATGCTCATGGCCCGGTCTTATCCGGAGCCGCCGCCGCGTCCAACCGCAACCGGCACGCGGATGCGAGAAGGGGGTGTGACCTCTGGTCCCGACAGTGCCGGCGTTGGCCACCGGGCGTTCGGATCCTGCGACGCCGGAAGGGGGCGGGTCCGCCGGTTCCCGACCCGCGATGACCGGCGCTGCCTCTACGGGAATCCGGGGGACAGCGGCGGGCTGCGGGCGGTCGTGCCGCCGGGACCGGTCTCTCGAGTTCCGGCCGGATCCGGCCTCGGGACCCCGCGAACGCGAACGGCCGGAGTTCGACTCCGGCCGTTCGGTCGACGCGGTGCGTGTCGCTTACCGCAGGAGCTGGAGGACGCCCTGCTGGGCGGAGTTGGCCAGCGACAGGGCCGAGATGCCCATCGACTGGCGGGTCG